>NZ_JAAAHR010000179.1:0-19010 GCF_009908215.1 Nonomuraea sp. K271
GCGGCGCCTCGTCGACGGCGCGGGCGATGGCGGCGGGATCGTGCCAGGGCGCGGGCGCGTCGAAGACGAACCCGTCGAGCACCGCCGCCAGCCGCTCCCGTGAGGCGGTCTGCGCGAACGTGCGCCACGTCTCGGTCGGCAGCAGCGTCAGGTTGCGCGTGGTGCCGGCGGAGTCGGCCAGCCGCCCGGCGGCCCGGCGCGAGGCGTCGCTGTAGGCGTAGATCGCCGCGCGCAGGTCGGTGCAGACCCGATCGAGCTCAGGCCAGCGGGTCAGGATCGTGCCGTGCAGCCCCTGCGCGCGCCGCGCGATCTCCTCGGTGCCCCACAGCTTGGGGGCCTGCTCGCGCAGCTCCTCGATGGTGCCCATGGTGAGCGTGACCAGCTCGAGCGCCCACAGTCGGAACGCCCGCGTCAGGTTGACGGCGCTCTGCCCGGCCTCCTCCATCGTGGTGCGCGGGTCGGCGACGTTGAGGTCCTCGAGCGCCAGCAGCCGGTGCATCTCCGACTGACCGCCGTCGTCCATCATCCGCCGGACGAACATCAGCCCGACCACGCTGGTGAACGACGCCCGGTAACGCAGCTGGTTGGGCTTGGGGAACACCTCGCGTATCGCCCCGAGCCCCCTGAGCACTCGCAGCCGGTTGTCGAACTGGTCGGCGGGATAGGCCCGGCAGGCGAAGCGCATCTGCTCGTGCGTCAGCCACTCCTCGCCCGCCTCGGCGAACGCGGCGAACAACGTCTCGGCGATGTCGACCAGAACCGGATCGTCGACCACCGCCCCGCTGTCGCGGGCCAGCGCGGCGAACATGCGCCGGTAGGTCGACAGGACGGCCTCGTCGGTGAGGACCGCGTCGAGGGTCAGAGGCTGTTCAGGCACGGGGACCAAGGTACGGCTTCGCACCGACACTCTCCGCCGTCTCCCTGCGAACCCATGCCCGTACCAGCGAGTACATACGCGCGAGCGACGGCTGGGCGCTAAGGTGATGCCCGGTAAGGCGGGGGCAAAACGCTCTGTCACTGTGCATACGGGGTGAGTTAGCGGTGCGGACGCGCATGTTCCGGGGCGACCGGGGCACGGCGGCGATCGTCTCCGTGGTGGCCATGGCCCTGGTCGCGGCGGCGGCCTGGTTCGGTGTGGGCGTGTCCAGCACCGACCCCAAGCTGGCCGACGTCGGGGGTACCGCCGCCAACCGGCAGGCGCCGACAAAACCCGGAAGGACATCCGTGATGCGCGGACTTGACAGCTCAGGGCACCCTCGGGCCTTGGCGGCCCTTCCGCTCCCGATTCCCCCGTTCCCTGAAGACGACGGTCCCCTCGGGAGACCCTGATGGCCACACCGCGCGGCGGGTTCCCGGCCGCGCCGCTCTACCAGTGCACCGACTGAGAAGGGGACTCAGTTGACCCAGTACAACCAACAAGACCATTTCGAACAGGCGGTGCAGCCGTACCATCAGCCGCAACAGCAGCAGCCGCCACAGCAACCGGCCCAGCTGGCCGGTCAGTTCGCCCAGCGTTTCCAACTGCTCGCCGGCAACATCGAACGCATCATCCGGGGCAAGCACGAGGCCATCGAGCTGGCCCTGATCTGCCTGTTCTCCGAAGGGCACCTGCTCGTCGAGGACGTGCCCGGCACCGGCAAGACCACGCTCGCCCGGTGCGTCGCCGCCAGCGTGGACGCCGAGTGGCGGCGCATCCAGTTCACCCCCGACCTGCTGCCCAGCGACATCACCGGCGTGTCGATCTACAACCAGGCGCACCAGAAGTTCGAATTCCACCACGGGCCCGTCTTCGCGAACATCGTGCTCGCCGACGAGATCAACCGGGCCTCGCCGAAGACCCAGGCCGCGCTGTTGGAGGTCATGGAGGAGCGCAGGGTCACGGTGGACGCCGAGCCGCATCCGGTGCCACGGCCGTTCCTGGTGGTGGCCACACAGAACCCGGTCGACATGGACGGCACGTACCCGCTGCCCGAGGCCCAGCTCGACCGGTTCCTGATGAAGATCTCCGTCGGCTACCCCGACCACGTCTCCGAGGTCGAGGTGCTCAAGGGCATGCCGACAGGGCCGCAGGTCGAGCGGCTGCCCGTCGTGGCGCGGGCGTCCGACGTGTCCGGCATGATCGACTTCGCCTCGCGCATTCACGTGGCCGACCCCGTCTACGACTACATCGTGGCGGTGTGCGCCGCCACCCGTGCCAGCCCGCACCTGCGGCTCGGCGCGAGTCCCCGGGGCAGTCTCGCGCTGCTGCGCGCGGCCAGGGTCAAGGCCGCCGCCGCCGGACGCCACTACGTCGTCCCCGAGGACGTCAAGGCGCTGGCCGTACCGGTGCTCGCGCACCGCCTGATCCTCACGCCCGAGGCGGAGCTGCGCGACGTCACCACCGCGGCGGCGCTCGGCGAGATCCTCGCCGGGATGCCGGTGCCGCAGGCGGCGTAGGGTCCGGCCGCGCTCATCCCGCTGGGTCGGGGCACGCTCGCCGGGTCCGTGCTGCTGTACGCGGCGGCGTTCGCGCTCGGCTACCCGGAGCCCGTCGTGCTCGCCACCGGCACGCGGAGCCTCCGCTGTGGCGTTCGGACGGTTCGTTGACCGTGCGCACTCCCGGCGGCCCTGTCACCCTTCAGCCGCCGTACACCAGTGATTAGGCCGTTTCCAGCACGCACACTGTGACCGATGTTTTACTATGAGTGCGCGATCGCAGGTAGGAAGGGTCGCAGTCCGAAGGGGCGCTCCTCCACCCTCCGGCCCGCAGTCGGCGCCTCCTCTCCGGCGCCGGATCGCCCACTGCTCGGGCTCACCCCCCACGGGGGTGAGCCCGCTGCGCGTCTCCGCCTCGCTCGGTCGAACATCTCGTGAGGGTCTGTGCGGTGGCGGCGCGGGTGAGCCACGGCTCGAGCCGGCCGAGCTCGGTGCAGGAGGTGATCGTGTTCGGGTGTCCTGCGGGACGTCGAAACCACGAGCGGCCGGCGGCCAGTGCCGTGGCGAACGCCTCGATGACCTTGCGGATGCGGCCGTGGACCATGACCGACATGGCCGCGAGGTCCCGGTGGTCGGCGGCCTGCCGGGGATCGGTGACGGCGGGAATGTCGTCCGGTCCCAGCACCCGGGCCTGGAAGCGGTAACCGGGCAGCCCGGAGTCGATCGGCTCCGCGTAGTGAGCGGCGTCTTCACGGCCGGGGCAGATGACCAGCACGGTGACCTCGCACTTCAGCCTCAACTCACGCGACATCGCAGCGGCATTGTCACACGACGAACACGGAACGTGGCGGAAATAAAAGATTAGGCATGGCCCCCCATTGGGGTTATAGTGGGGGCATGCCTAAGATCAACGTGTACCTTCCCGACGACCTCGCCGAGGCCGTCAAAGAGGCGGGAGTCCCGGTGTCGGCCATCTGCCAGCGCGCCCTTGAGCAGGCGGTGCGCCGGGTGACCGCCATCAGGGAGATGGCTCTGATCCCTCAGGACGTCGACCAGCCGAGCGGAGCGCTCGCCCACCTCACGCCGAGGACCCGCGTCGTGGTGGTCAAGCTGGCCCAGGAGGCGGCCAAGGCCGACGGCGCCGCGAGCGTCGGCACCGAGCACCTGCTCGCCGGCATGCTCAACGAGGGCTCCAACCTGGCGCTGCACGTGCTGCGCGCCATGGACATCGACCCGGAGCAGGTCGGGCGCGACCTGTCCCGGCGCCGGCCGGCCCAGCGACCCGAGGGCGCCCCGGACGGCGACGCGCCGATGGCGCTCAGCACGGAGGCCGCCAACGCCCTGGAGTTCACCGTCACCGAGGCCACCTCGCTCGGCCACAACTACGTCGGCTGCGAGCACCTCCTGCTGGGCCTCGTCGCCGAGCCCGACGGGGTGGCGGGTCAGGTCCTGCGCGGGCTGGGCGCCGAACCCCGGCTCGCCCGGCGCGCGGTGGTGGCGGCCCTGGCCGGGTACGTGCACCTGCGCGGCGAGGCTCAGCAGGGCACCCCGGCGGCCCAGGCCGGTCAGACGGCGGGCGAGTCCGCCGTGCAAGCGAGGCTGACCGCGGCGATCCGCCAGGAGCTCCAGCCGTTCGTCCAGCGCCTCGAACGTCTGGAAGAACGCCTCAGCCAGGACGCCTGAGGCCCGCACGTGATCGCCACCGGCCGGCAGCGTGTTCGCGCCGCGCTACGCGCCGCCATCGTCACCGTGGTCGTGGTCGGCATCGTGATCGCGGCCACGTGGTGAGCGCGGCGACGGCGGGCGCAGGACGGATCGCGGGGGCGGGTGCGGGTGCGGGCGGTTCGGGGTGCTTGTCACTGAGTTTGGCCGGGCTCGGCCGTCCCTGCGATCATCGATCGCGGTACTCGGAAGGCAATGAGCCCCACATCGGCCAGGAAGGTCCTTGATGTCCACCGATCTGTTCGGCGTGCGCGTCCTAGATCTCGACCACGAGCGGCGACGCGTGCGCTTCCGGGTCTTCGTCGTCTACTACGAGCCGTCCTGGGGAACGGACGACCTGCTGCCGAACGACCCGAGCTTCTTCTTCCGGCTGCTGTGGGAAGGCGCGGACGACGTAGGTGGCCACAACAGCGGGCCGCTGGCCGATCTGGTCGGGCTCGACGAGTTCCTCGACGAGGCGTGGGTCGTCCGCCACACCCATCTGTTCGTCGCGGGCGTGCAACGCGTGGCCACCCGTAACCACCCCCTCGACGGTGACGCCTGGAACCGCCTGGCGATGTTCTACTACGAGCGTGACGGAGGCTGGCAGGACGAGGACCTGCTCGCCCAGGGGGACTACGACGTCGAGGTCACCGACCTCCGCTGGCTGGCCCCGCTGCGGCTCGGCCAGAGCTGGGGCACCACGTCCTACGAGAGCGAGGCCGCAGAGGCGATCGACGTCGAGACGGAGTACGCCGCTCCGGCCGCGGGTGGGGACACGCGCGCCGCTTTCGTCCTCGGCTGGTTCCGCCATGAAGCGGGCGACGTCGCCGGCGCTGTCAGGGCCTACCGGCTGGCGGCCGGCGCACAGGACCTGGACGAACGGATGAAAGCGCTGCTCTACCTGGGGAATCTGCACGCCGAGCAGGGCGACTCGCAGGCGGCCAGGGCGGCGTACGAGGAGGTCGTCGCCTGCCAGGGCATCTCGCCGGACGGGGACAGGCGACATGTCTCCCGGGCGGCCCTCAGGCTCGGTGCCCTCCTGCGGGGAAGCGGTGCGGAGGAGGAGGCGCAGGCCGCGTTCACGCTCGCCGAACAGCTGGGCGGCATCGACCTCATCCGGGCGGCTCGCAGGCTGGCCGGCACCGAGACCTGGGCCGAGCGAACCTGCCGCGCCCTTCGGGACCAGGATCAGGACGCTGCGCTGCGGGCCCTCGCCGATGCCTGCGGGTCCGCCGCGGTGGCGCGGTTCGGTACGGTGCTGGCGGGACGGCGCTTCGATCGCGCCCGAGCCGCGCTGGCCCGGCTCACCGAAACCGCCGACCTGGAGTGCGCCGCCGGTTTCGGCCTCGACCTCGCGGCCGTCTGGACGCGCGAGAACGACGACGATGCCGTGGACAAGGTCATCGACGTGGTGGCGGCGACCGGCAGGGCGGCCGAGGGATACCGCCGGGCCCTCGCCGAAGGCCTCATCGACGCCGTGTCCGGGGGCACGTCCCGGTCGGAGCGGGTCGTCTTCAAGCTTCTGCGCCTGCTGCAGGACGAAGACGACCTCGACGGCGTCGCGCGGCTGGTGCGGACGGCCGAACAGGCGCACCCTAGAGCGGCGGCGCAGGCCTGCCACTTCCTCGGCATCGCCCACAAGGAACGCGAGGACCTCCAGGCGGCCGCCGAATGGCTGCGGCGCGGAGCCGCCCTCACCGAGCCCGACGAGGACGCGGCGGCGAGGCCCGCGTACGACCTCGGCGTCGTCCGTGTGGAACAGCGCGACCTGGACGGCGCTCGCGCGGCGTTCAGCCAGGCGGAAAGGGGATTCGTCTACCTCGGTGACCGCGTGCGGGCGGCGCTGAGCCTGGCGAGGCTACTGGACGGGCAGGGCGAACGTGTCGCGGCGGGCGCGGCCTGGACGCGGGCCGCGTTTCACCAGGCATGGCTCGACCTCGGAGGCGAAGAGCACGCTCGGTGGTCGATCCGCGAACTCGGGGATCTGCTCGCCGAGGCCGGCGAGGACGAGGCGGCGCGGACGGCGTACGAACTGGCGGGCGAAGCGCGGGAACCGAGCACCGAGCCGGGAGCCGAGACGTGCGCCGCCTACCACTACGCCGGCTGGATCATGGCCGGGGGCTCCCGGGAACCGGCGCGCACCATGCTGTGGACGATCGCCGAAGGCGCCGGACCGCACGCGGCGCAGGCAGCGGCCGTTCTCGGCGAGGCCGCGCCTTGACGGGTCCGGCGGGGCGAGCCGGCCGACGGCCCGGACGCCGAAGACCGGGCCAGCCTCACAGAAACGCCCCGACCCGTCGTCGCCGTCACGCCACCTTGGAGGAGCTCGCCTTCCAGGTGTTGCACGCTCCCGGCCTGCCCGAGGCGTACCCTCTCTCGGTCCAGGAGAGCCTGTTGGCGCTCGTGCCGTGGAACCTGTTCTTCCAGAACTCCGGAAGCTTGTGCACGGGGTTCCAGTTCTTGACCGCCCGTTCCAGGGCCTTCGCCGACACGCCCGCGAAGCAGTCGATCTGCAGGTAGTAACGGCGGTTGTGCTCGTTCATGATGGCTTCGTCGGCGTTGTTCTCCAGCGCCCACCATGCCTGGCCGATGCCGGTCTGCCCGGTCACGACCCCGCTCCACGTTCTGGTGATCGAGGTGAACACCTTGAGGTCGTTCTTGGTCTTGATCCAGTCGCCGGCCAGTTTCACGCTGATGGAGGTCGCGCAGATCTCGGAGAACGAGGTGGCGGGGTCGAGGCCGGTGGAGCAGGACGTCTTCTCGCCGGATGCCTTGAACACCACCTTCACCGGCTTGAAGTCCTTGATGGCGGGTTTCCACGCCGAGTTGAGGCAGCCGACGAGTGCGGTGATGTATTTCCTGGTCGAGGCGCTGCCGGTGCCCTTGCTCAGCTTGCAGGAGACCTTGGGGAGCTTGCCTGTCTTGTAGAGGGCGTTGTGGGTCAGCTCGGGGGCGCCTTTGACCGGCTCCGCGTGGGCCGCGCCGGTGAAGAGGGCCATGCCGGCGACCGCCCCGGCTAAGGTACGAATGATCATAACGCCAGATACTAGAGCCAGTCGCGGCGTTTGAAGACGGTGTAGAGCACCAGGCAGACCGCCGCCATGAGCAGCATCGCGAACGGATAACCGTAGGCCCAGTGGGTCTCGGGCATGACGTCGAAGTTCATCCCGTAGATGGTGCCGACCAGGGTCGGCGCGAAGAGGATGGCGGCCCAGGCGGAGATCTTCTTGACCTCCTCGCCCTGTCTGATGCTCGCCTCCGTCATCCGAGCCATCTCCTCGTTCTGCGCCTGCGTGACGAGCGTCGAGTTGACGATGAGGATGTTCTGCAACATCTGGCGGAACGACGAGATGCGCTCCGCCACCGTGATGGCGTGGTCGGCCACGTCACGGAGATAGCTTTCGAGTTCGCCGGTCACCCCGTATTTCGCCGCCCCCGCGATGAACCCGTGGATCATCCCGATCAGCGGCGCGGTGGCCCGCTGAAACTCGATCACTTCGCCCGACAGCTCGTAGACGCGGCGCGAGACCGAGGGGTCGCCGCCGAAGACCTGCACCTCGATCTCCTCGATGTCCTTCTGCAGCCCGGCCACGACCGGCGCGTAGCCGTCGACGACGGCGTCGAGGATGGCGTAGAGCACGGCCTGCGGGCCCTGCCGGAGCAGGTCGGGGTCGGACTCCATGCGGCGGCGTACGCCGTGCAGGTCGGGCGCCTCCGCATGGCGTACGGTGATCACGAAATTGGGGCCGACGAAGACGTGCAGCTCCCCGAACGCGACCTCCTCCACGTCGTCGAGGTAGCGCGCGGCCCGCAGCACCACGAAGAGGGTGTCGCCGTAACGGTCGGCCTTGGGTCGCTGTGAGCCGACGATGGCGTCCTCCAGCGCCAGCTCGTGCAGCTCGAACTCCTCGCCGAGCTTGACCAGCTCCCAGCCCTTCGGCCGGTAGAGGCCGATCCAGGCCATGCTGCCCGGCTCCTGCTTGAGGCGTTCGAAGGCGTCGGCGAGCGAGCCGGGGTTGTCGACGCGCTGGCCGTCGCGGTAGATCGCGTTGTCGATGACGGTCGGCCGGTAGGGCGGCTCCTCCGAGGCGCGCGGGTCCATGGACAGCTCGGGCGCCTCCCCGCGCGTGTCCGGGCCGCGCCTCAACCCTCTGAGCCTGGCCATGCCTCCTGCGTCCCTCCCAACGTCAAGCGGGCCGGAACTCGTCGAGCTGCTGCGCCGCCCGGTCCCTGATGGACTTGCGCCACATGGGCGTCCAGCCGAACAGCAGCCCGTGCGGCTTGCCGAGCGCCATCTTCGACCAGCGTCTGAAGTCGAACTCGTCGTGGTGGCGCACGATCAGGCCTTCCTCGAACCTGAACAACGCGTCGATCTCGTTGCCGACCTCGCGCCCCGTGCGCGCGAACGTGTAGCGGGCCGTCCAGTGTGCGCTGCCGGTGTGGTCGTCCGCCGTCACGTCGCCGTAGGTGGACCGCAGCCCATCGCGGACGCCGAGCTGCAGCCGCCACATCCGCATGACCCGCTCGCGACCCTCCACCTCCAGGAAGATGGGGTCGCCGAAGCTGACGTCGGGGTGGTAGCAGCTTTCCATGGCCGCGAAGTCGGCCCGCCCCAGAGCGTCGTAGAAGGCGCTGATCAGCGCCACGTGCCGATCGTTCACTGTCCTATCAGATCATGTCCGCGCCGTTGTCCCAGCACACGGCCCTGAGCCAGGCCTCGCCGAGGCCGAGCCGGTCGAGCGCGCCGAGCTGGTGCGCGTAGGAGTACGGGATGGTCGGGAAATCGGTGCCGAGCACCACCTTCCCCGCCAGGCCGAGGTCAAGCAGCGCGGGCCGCAACCTCGCGGGGAACGGCATCCCGTGTTCGGCGAAGTCGGTGAACGCCATCGTGGTGTCCAGCGCGACCCGTTCGTGGCGGGCGGCCAGCTCGAAGAACGGGTCGTACTCCGGCATGCCCAGGTGCGCGATCACCAGCCGGAGCCTGGGGTGGCGGCGCAGCACCTCGCCGATCGGCCCCGCGCCGACGTGGCCGCCGGGGACGGGCACGGCGCTGGCGTGCGTCACCACCGGCACCCCGGCCTCGGCCAGCAGCCCCCACACCGCCTCCAGCTCGGGAACCCTCGGGTCGAACCCGCCGACCTGCAGGTGCACCTTGAAGATCCGGGCGCCCTCCTCGAGCGCCCGGCGCACGTAGTCCACGACTCCAGGCTCGGGGTAGAAGGTCGCCGAGGGGAGGCATTCGGGTGTACGGCGGGCGAAGTCGAGGGTCCAGGCGTTGAGATCGCAGGCCATGCCGGGTCTGTGGGCGTAGGCCAGGGCGGGGAAGATGCGTACGCCCATCTCCCTCAGCCGGGCCAGCCGCTCCTCCACCGGCCACTCGTACTCGATCTTCCAGCCGTCGCCCACCAGCGGGCCGCCGTGGCGGAAGTGGTGCCAGACCCGCCGCTGCATGCGTTCGGGCAGGAAGTGGACGTGCAGGTCGATGAGGCCGGGCAGGCCGAGGCCGCGCCACCAGTCCGGCACCTCAGCGTCAGAATGTCGTTCTGTGGCCACGGGAAGGACTTTACCTGGATAGGGTTCTTCCTCGATGGACAAGTTCTGGGCCCACCTGATCGAGGTTCAGCCTGCCCCCGACCCCTGGGTCGTGGCGGTCTCGGCTCTCGCCGCGTTCGTGATCGTCTCCTTCCGCCTGCCCTGGCAGCTGTCCAGGGGCCTGATCACCATCGCCCACGAGGGCGGCCACGCGCTGATGGCGCTGTTCACCCGGCGCAAGCTCGAAGGCATCCGCCTGCACTCCGACACCTCGGGCGTCACCCTGACGAGGGGCAAACCCACCGGGCCCGGCATGGTGCTGACCGCGCTGGCCGGCTATCTGGCGCCCTCGCTGCTGGGCCTGGCCGCGGCCTGGCTGACGGAGCAGGGCCGCATCACGCTGCTGATCTGGGTGGTGCTGCTGTTCCTGGTCTGCATGCTGCTGCTCATCCGCAACCTGTACGGCGCCCTGATCCTGCTGGCCACGGGCGGCGCGGTCTTCGCGTTGATCATGTACGCGCCGGCGGAGGCGCAGCAGGTCGTCGCCCTGGTCGCGGTGTGGTTCCTGCTGTTCGGCGGCATCCGGCCGATCATCGAGCTGCAGCGCAAGCGGCACCGGCGGCAGGCCCGTGACTCCGACGCCGACCAGCTGGCCAGGCTGACGATCCTGCCCGGCGGGTTCTACGTGTTCTTCTTCCTGCTGGTGTCGCTGGCGTCGGTGGCCTTCGGCGCATACCTTATGAATCCCCTCTAGGCAGGCATATCCCCACTAAACTCTCCTGCGAGTTCCGGGGACAGGGGGAGTGCCGTGCTGCCAGTCGAGGACGCACCGGGCTACCGCGTGCTCGATGAGGCGGGCCGGGGCGGGTTCGCCGTCGTCTACCGCGCCTACCAGAAACGCCTCGACCGGATCGTGGCGCTCAAGGTGTTGTCCGTCGACCGGGTCGACCAGCGCACCATGCGCCGTTTCCAGCGGGAGCTGCAGCTCACCGGCCGCCTGACCGGCCATCCCAACGTCGTGACCGTCTTCGACACCGGTGTGACGCGCTCCGGCAAGCCGTACATCGCGATGGACTTCTTCGAGCACGGCTCGCTGCGCGACAGGATCCGCGGGGAGGGCCCGCTGACGGTGCAGGACACGCTGCGCACGGGCGTCAAGCTGGCCGGCGCGCTGGCCGCCGTGCACGAGGCGGGCGTCCTGCACGGCGACATCAAGCCGCAGAACATCCTCATCTCCCGCTACGGCGAGCCCGCCATCGCCGACTTCGGCGTGGCCAGGGTCGTCGACAACGCGGAGGTCTCGGCCGCCTCGCAGGCGTTCACCCCGCTGCACGCCGCCCCCGAGGTGCTCACCGGCGCGCCCCACTCCGTCTCGACCGACATCTACTCGCTGGGCTCGACCCTCTACCACCTGCTGGCCGGTCAACCCGCCTTCCACAACGCGACGGACCCGTCGATCGCGCCGCTGATGTACCGCGTGCTCAGCGTCGAACCGCCGCCTCTCGGCCGCGCCGACGTGCCGCAGCCGCTGTTCGAGACGATCCTGCGGGCGATGCGCAAAGACCCCGAGGCCCGGTACGCCTCCGCACGCGACCTCGCACGGCGGTTGCGGCAGGTGCAGGGCGAGCTCGGCCTGCCGGTGACGGACCTCGTGGGCCAGGACCTGGGGCCGGGACCGGGGATGTCCACGGTGCCGCACCCCCGCCACGACCCGTACGCGACAGGTCCGGCCCGCCCGGTCGCGACCGGCCCGCCGGCCCCGCCCGGGACGCCTGCCGGCGCGCCGGGCAGGCCAGGAGCCCCAGCCCGGCCGTCGCGGACGCCGAGGAACGTGGCGATCGGCGCAGTGGCCGCCGTCATCGCGGCCGGCGGCACGGCGCTGGCGGTGCACCTGTCGCTCCAGCAGAGCTCGCCCCCGCGCACGACCACCCAGCCGCCCGCGTCCCAGCAGGGCACCGGCGATCCCGCGCCCATCGACGAGCGGGACGTGGCGGCGCTGGCCCCGCGCGGCCTGAAGATGACGGCGGACCAGGGCGCGCTGGTGCGGCTGCGGTGGACGCTGCCCGCCGGCGCCCGCCGCCATCCCGTCGTGCTGCAGCGTTCGCCGGTGAAGGACGGGGAACAGCGCATCACCGCGCTCGCCCAGGGCGCCACCTCGGCCCGCGTCGCGGGCCTCGACCCCGGCACCGGCTACTGCTTCGTGGTCGGCGTGCCCCTGCGCATCTCGGAGTCGTCGACGGTGGTCTGGTCGAAGCCCATGTGCATCAGGGGCGCGGTGGCGCGCTCAACCGAGTAGCTTGCGCGCCGCCTGCTCGATCTCCTCCTCCGACAACAGGACGTGGTCGGCCGCCTTGCCCAGCGGGACGAAGCTGTCGGACGAGGTGACCCGGGCGATCGACCCGGTGAACCCGGCGTCGAGCAGCTCGGCCACGACGCCTTCCGAGACGCCTCCCGAATGCCGGGTCTCGTCGGCGACCAGCACGTTGCCGGTCAGCTCCGCGGCCCGCAGCAGGTCCTCCATCGGCAGCGGCGCCAGCCAGCGCAGGTCGAGCACGCGGCAGCCGTAGCCCTCCTGGGTGAGCCGCACCGCGGCGCGCAGGCTCATCCGCACCCCGTTGCCGAACGTCACGATCGTCAGGTCGCGCCCGTCGCCGTAGGAGCGGGCCCGCCCGATGGGGACGTGCGTCTCGGCCCAGCGCCCGGGCGGCGCGTAGGGCGCGAGCCAGCCTCCGTCGCCCTCCTCGAACAGGTCACGCGTGTGGTAGAGGGCGATCGGCTCCAGGTAGACGCAGACCGACCCGGACGTGCGGGCCGCCGCGAGACAGGTGCGCAACATCGCCGAGGCGTCGTCGGGGCGCGACGGCGAGGCGATGACCAGCCCCGGGATGTCGCGCAGCGCGGCCACCGCGTTGTCGTTGTGGAAGTGGCCGCCGAACCCCTTCTGGTAGGCGTAGCCGGCCACCCGCACCACCATCGGGTTGGTGTAGGAGCCCCGCGAGAAGAACGACAACGTGGCCGCCTCGCCGCGGATCTGGTCGAGCGCGTTGTGCAGGTAGGCGAGGTATTGGATCTCGGGCACCGGCAGCATCCCCGACACGCCGGCCCCGAGCGCCAGCCCGAGGACGGCCTGCTCGTCGAGCAGCGTGTCGAACACCCGCCCAGGCCCGAACCGCTTCTGCAGCCCCCTGGTCACGCCGTAGACGCCGCCCTTCCTGGCGACGTCCTCGCCGAACACGGTCAGCTCCGGGTAGACGGTCAGCGCGTCGGCGAGCGTGCGGTTGATGGACTGGCACAGCGTCAGCGGCTGGTCGTTCTCCGGCAGCGATCCGGCGAAGGCCTTCTCCCTGGCCTCGGCGGTGGCCGCCACCGGGCTGATCCTGGCGATCAGCTCGGCGTCGCGCGGCGCGATCGGCTGCATGACCTCGCGGGCAGAGCCGAGCCGGGGGCTGCGCGTCGTCTCCATCGCCATGCGCAGCACGTGGTCGCGCGCGGACTCGTACGTGGTCAGCAGCCCTTCAGGAGTCTCCAGCCCGGCCTCGACGAGCATCGCCGCCGTCCGCAGCAGCGGGTCGCGCGCGAGGTCGGCCTTGATCTCGCGCTGGGTGCGGTAGGCCGACTCGACGTCGGAGCCCGCGTGCCCCATGAGCCGCACGGTCGACAGGTGCAGGAACGCGGGGGAGCGGTGCTCGCGTACGTGCTCGGCGGCGCGTACGGCCACGTCGTAGGCCTGCGCCAGGTCGCAGCCGTCGGCGGAGAAGTAGGCGATGCCCGGGCGCCGCGCGGACGCCTCCACCCACCCCTTGGGCGTGCGGACGCTGATGCCGATGCCGTTGTCCTCGCACACGAACAGCAGAGGCAGCGCCTGTCCCTGGTAGGTCGCGTAGGAGGCGGTGTTGAAGCCGGACAGGGCGCTGGCGTGGTTGACCGAGGCGTCGCCGAAGCTGCACACGGCGATCGCGTCCTGCGGCCAGGCGGTCCTGACGCCGAGCGCCCGCGCCCGCTCGATCGCGAACGCCACGCCGACGGCTCTGGGCAGATGGCTGGCGATCGTGGAGGTCTGCGGGATGACGGCCAGCTCGGGATGGCCGAACACCTTGTGCCGGCCACCCGCGATCGGCTCGTCGGCCGCCGCCGTCAGGCCCATCAGTACGTCGCGGATGCCCTGCTCGGGCAGCCGCCCGGCCTGCTCGGACCTGGTCAGGTAGAAGGCGCCGGAGCGGTAGTGGAGCAGTGCGGGGTCACCGGGGCGCAGGGCCGCGGCGACGGCCGCGTTGCCCTCGTGGCCGGCGGAGCCGATCGTGTAGTAGCCCTCGTCCTGCGTGCGCAGCCATCGGGCGGCGACGTCGAGCAGCCGGCTGTCGAGCTGGCGGTGGAACAGCGTGCGGCACTGCTCGCCTGTAAGGGCGACGCCGTCGCGGACCGGCCGCCCGGGATCTCGGACGGGGCCCGGCTCCAGCATCGCAACGGCCTGGGTGAAATGAGTTTCAACTGTGTCGCGCGCCACGCCTTGATTATGTCTTTGTTCGGAGCCGCCGTCTGCCGGACGCCGGGGAGATGTTGTGGACCGGTCCCTTTGACCCCAACATATGACCGTTTGTCAGAAACCCCACGCTTCGCAGGCGAAAGCACGTCTACTGGTGGACACACGTGGCACCCTCAATGCCGCGTTGAAACCACTGGGGTATCCAGAAAGGAACCCGCATGTTACAACGCATCCGTGTAGCCGCCGCCCTCGCCACCGCGCTGGCCGCCGGGACGCTCGTCTCGGCGCCCGCCGCCGCGACGGCGGCCCAGGCCCCCGCCATCGCCAGGGTGAGCATCGACCCAGGCCCTCCGATCGACGTCTCCAAGGGCGCGGTCAAGGCCACGTTCAGCTTCTACACCAAGGGAGCGGAGAAGGCCGGGTTCACGGTCAAGGCGCCCGGCGACGTCAGCGTCGACACCCCCGTCAGCCTGACGCCCGCCAAGCGCGGGAACTGGACGAAGTGGACCGGCACCAAGACCTTCGACGCCAAGGCCGTCGGCAAGTGGGGCTGGAAGGCCTCCGCCGCCGGCGACGGCGACGCCTCCCGCAGCGGGACGTTCGAGGTCGTCAGGAAACTGCTCGACACCAAGATCGCCAACTTCGGCGCCCGTCCCGGCCGGGTGGACAAGGGCGACAGGATCAAGGTCTCCGGCCGGCTCCTCGCCGGTGGCAAGGGCTACTCCGGCCAGTCCGTCGCGATCACCTTCCGTGAGCGCGGCGCGGACGCCTACCGCGAGGTCGCCAAGGTGACGACCGGCCGCGGCGGCTGGTTCAGCGCCCGCGTCCGCGTCGACTCCACCGGCTGGTGGCGGGCCCAGTTCGCGGCCACGTCCGCCGCCGGGGCGTCCGTCAGCGACTCCGACCGGGTCGACGTCAAGCGCTCCAAACTCGACAGCCGGATCTCCCGCTTCGACGCCCGTCCCGAACCGGTGGAGAAGGGCGACAGGCTGCGCCTGTCCGGCTCCCTGCGCATCGAGGACCGCGGCCGCGTGTCCGGGCAGCGGGTGGAGATCTTCTTCAAGGCCGCCGGCTCCGACCGGTGGACGTACGTCACCAGCGACAGGACCAGCCGCCACGGCCGCTTCGACGCCTCCGCCACCGCGCGGAGCTCGGGCTGGTGGCGTGCCGAGTACGACGGCGCCCGCGGCGTCAAGGGCACGGTCAGCCGCCCGGACTACGTGACCGTCAAGCCGCCGCCCGCGAAGGCGGACACACGGCTGATCGCGGTCAACGCGTACCCCGAGCCGGTCGAGCGGGGCTCGTACCTGAGGATCAGGGGCCTGCTGCAGATCGACGACGACGGCTCGTGGGAGGGACACTCCGGACGGGTGTCGTTGTACTTCAAGCCGCTCGGCTCGCGCGCGTGGCAGTACGTGAAGTCGGCCTGGGCCGGCGACAGCGGCCGCCTCTACACCAAGGCCAAGGCCTGGCGGTCCGGTCACTGGAGGTTCGTCTTCCGCGGTGACGACGACACGTACGGCGACACCAGCGGCGCGGACTACGTCCGCGTGAGACGCTGACCGCCTGAGACGAGGAGCGGCCCCGGAGCGCACACCGCCCGGGGCCGCACCCGTTCCGGCCTAGTTGAGCTGCTGGCCGGGCAGCTTGGCGTCGATGCGGACCAGAAGAGACTTGATGTCCGCGATCTCACTGTCGACGGTGTCGAATCGCCGGTCGACGGCCTCGAACCGCTTGTCCACCGCGTCGAATCGCTCGTCCACGGCCTCGAACCGCTTGTCCACCGCGTCGAATCGCTCGTCCACGGCCTCGAACCGCTTGTCCACCGCGTCGAACCGCCGGTCGACGGCCTCGAACCGCTTGTCCACCGCGTCGAACCGCCGGTCGACGGCCTCGAACCGCTTGTCCACCGCGTCGAACCGCTCGTCCACGGCCTCGAACCGCTCGTCCACGGCCTTGAACCGCTCATCCATGGTCTTGAACTGCTCGTCCACGGATGTGAAGCGCTCGTCGATCTCACGGGCCTGCTTGCCCATGAACGCCTCGAGACGGTCGAAGCGAGCCTCGTGGGAGTCGAGCCGCTGGTAGATCTTGTCGATCTGCAGCTCCATCCGCGCGGCCTTGGCGTTCACGACGGCGAAGTTGTCCGCCATCTCCGTCCTGACGTTCTGCATCTGGTCGTCGAGGTCGTTGAGGCGGTCGTCCACATTCGTGAAGCGGGTGCTCGTCTCCTCGCGGAACTTCTCGAGCCTGTTGAGGACGTTCTGTCCTACGACGTCCACGCGGTCGTGCAGCGAGCTGAAGCGTTCGGCGACGCTGGTGCCGGGCATGCCGCTGAATGTACCGTGCTCGAGCGCCGTGACCCGGGTCTTCAGGTCACGAACCTGCTCGGAAAGATCCAGCATCGCATGAACTCCTTTCGGGGGGAGGGCTGGGAAGCGCGCGCGCATCGGGAAAGCTACCCACCGTGAGAGTTCGACCGCAGGCGGATGCGAAAACCAGTCCTACTCGGCGCGTCTGAACTGGGCGATGCCCACGCCCAGCAGCGCCGCCCCGAGCGCGGCCACGACGCCCAGCTCCATCAGCACGGGAACCTGCGCGCCGAACCACGTCACCCCCGGGTTCAGCACCGCGTTCGCCTCGGCGGGCACGTCCAGGTGGGAGAAGACCGCCTGCCGCATCGGGTCCACCGCGTACGTCATGGGGTTGACCACGGTCAGCACGTGCAGCCACGACGGCAGGTTGGCCAGCGGGAACATCGCCCCCGACAGGAACATCATCGGCATGATGGCCATCTGCATCACCCCGAAGAACGACTGCATGTTCTTCATCCGGGCGGCCAGCATCACCCCGAAGGCTGTGATCGTGAACGCGGCGAGGAACATCTCCGCCAGCAGCGTGAGCAGCAGCGTGGGGGAGTAGGGCACGCCGACCAGCCCCGCCATGGCGAGGATGACGACGCCCTGCCCGGTGGCCACGAGGGCGCCGCCCAGGCACTTGCCGACCACGATCGCCCCGCGCGAGACGGGCGCGACCAGCATCTCCCTGAGAAACCCGAACTCGCGGTCCCACACGATCGACCCCGCGGAGAACATGCCCGTCATGATCACGGTCATGGAGATCATGCCGGGATACATGAACGTGCGGTAGTCGACCCCGGGGATCGAGCTCTGCACCAGCGAGCCGAGCCCCGTACCCATGACGAACAGCCACAACACGGGCTGCATGAGCATCGACAACATGCGGGGGCGGTCGTTGACGAACCGCAGCATCTCCCGGTGGAGCACGATCCTGACGGCCCGGAGGTCGTGACCGGCGCTGCGGGCAGGCACCCGGACACTGACGGTCTCTGTCGCCATCGCTACCGCCTCGCCATCGTGCGCATCCACGACGTGTCGTCGCCGCCGGCCTCGGCGTCGCGGATGGTGGAGCCGGTGTAGGACATGAACACGTCGTCGAGCGACGGCCGGGAGACGCTCACCGAGCGGATCGGCATGCCGAGCTCGGCGAACAGCCGGGGCACGAACTCCTCGCCCGACGGCACGGCGAACGTCACCGCGCCCTCGTGCACGGCCGCCTCCAGCCCGAACCGCTCGCGCAGCGCCCCGATCGCCCCGGCGTCGTCGTCGGTCTGGATCTGCACGCGGTCCTTGCCGATGCCGGCCTTGAGCGCCTCGGGGGAGTCGATGACGACGATGTCACCATGGTCGATGATCGCGATCCTGTCGCAGTACTCGGCCTCGTCCATGTAGTGCGTGGTCATGAAGATGGTGATGTCCTCCATGAGCCGCAACTGGTCGATGTAGCCCCAGATGGCCGAACGGGTCTGCGGGTCCAGGCCGACGGTCGGCTCGTCCAGGAACAACACCCGCGGCGAGTGCAGCAGGCCCCTCGCGATCTCCAGCCGCCGCTTCATGCCGCCGGAGAACGTCATCACCTTGGCGTCCTTGCGGTCCCAGAGCGCGACCATCTCCATCACCTGCCGGATCCGGTTCCCGACCAGGCTCTTCGGCACGCCGTACAGCTCCGCGTGGAAGCGCAGGTTCTGCTCGGCGCTCAGATAGCCGTCGAGGGTGGGGTCCTGGAAGACCAGGCCGATGTTCCTGCGCACCTCGTCGCGCTCCTTCACCACGTCGTGCCCCGCGACGGTGGCGCTGCCGCCGGTCGGGTTCACCAGGGTGCAGAGCATGTTGATGGTGGTGGTCTTGCCGGCGCCGTTGGGGCCGAGGAAGCCGAACACCTCGCCGGGCCGCACCTCGAACTCCACGCCGTTGACGGCGTCGACCTTTCCGTACGACTTCCGCAGCCCTCGCACGGCCACCGCCGGGTTATCAGCCATTCAGCCCTCCGCGAGAATCTGGAAGACGGACCTGCGCGTCTGTTTGATCAACTGCTTGGCCTCCGCCACCTGCCGTTCGCTGCCCGTCCTGGCCAGGTGGGTGAAGGCCTCGGTGAGCTGGGCCCAGAGCAGGCGCAGTTCGTGGTGGCCGGCCGGCACGGTGCGGGCGACCTCCTCCCACGGCGCCTCGCCGGCGTGCCGGGCCGCCTGGATGCGCCCCTGCTCGGTCAGCCGGTACGTACGGCTCCCGCCCGCTTCGTCCCCTGTCACCAGCCCCTCGTCCTCGAGTTGCTGGAGCGCCGGGTAGACCGATCCCGGGCTGGGCCGCCACACGCCGTGGCTGCGCTCCTCGATGTCCTGGATCATCTGGTAGCCGTTCTGCGCTCCCTCGTGGAGGAGGGCGAGCAGGGCCGCCCTGACGTCGCCCCTGCGGACCCTCGGCGGTGGCGCCTCCCATCCCGGTCCCGGGCCGTATCCCGGCGGGGGAGGGGGCGGCGGCCCGAGCGCCCCCGGCGGGCCTGGTGGCCCGGGTGGGAC
>NZ_JAAAHR010000018.1:0-87888 GCF_009908215.1 Nonomuraea sp. K271
CCCCAGTACACCGGCGATCCGCTCAGGTCCGCGAGTCCGGCCGCCGATGGTCCGGCCACGCCGAACGGCACGCCGAGCCCCCACAGCAGGTGCGGTACGGAGAACCCCAGCACGGGCACGCCGGCCGCCCCCCAGGTCGCCGCCCTGGCCCAGGGCGAAGGGCGTACGGTTCCGTCGGGCCGGGGTTCGCGGGGGCGGGTGCCGTAGCGCACGGTGGCCAGGGCGAGCAGCAGGCCGAGCACGGTGAGCAGGAGCTGCCGGCCGAGCGCCGGGTCGTCGAGCTTGCCGAACGCCAGCCGCATGACCAGGTTCCCCGGCGCCACCAGCGCCAGCGCGGCGGCCCCCGCGAAACCCGCGGTCAGCAGGGCCGGCCGGAGGTGTGGTCTCATGGCGGCCAGGCTACGGAGGCCGCGCGTCCGGAGCCTCCCCCTGCCGGGGGAGACGGCCGGGGGAGACGGCCGGGGGAGACGGCCGGGGGAGACGGCCGGACGTGGCTTTCAGGCCCGTACGACCGCGAGCGGGCACGGCGAGTGGTGCAGCAGGGCCTGGCTGATCGAGCCGAGCAGCATGCCGGCGAGCTGGCCGTGCCCGCGCGAGCCGACGACGAGCAGGTCGGCGCCCTCGGCCGCCTCCTTCAGGACCTCGACGGGATGGCCGTGCACGAGCTCGGGCACCAGGTCGATGTCCGGGTGCCGTTCCTGGCGCTCGGCCAACTGGTCCTTCAGCTGTTGCAGGGTGTGCTGCTCGGTGTCGGGGTCGGCCGGTGGGAAGCCGCCGGGCCGCGGCCAGGCCCACGCCTGCACGACCCGCAGCCGCGCCTCGCGCAGCCCGGCCGCGGCAAGGGCGAAGTCGAGCGCCCGAAGGCTGGGCGGGGAGCCGTCGAAGCCGGCCACGATCTCGCCGCGCGACGGTGTCGCGGGCCGTTCGCCGACCACGACGACGTTCGTACGGGCGTGGGCGGCGACCCCGTGGGCGACGGATCCGACGAGCAGCCCGCGTACGCCGCCGATGCCGTGGCTGCCGACGATCAGGAGTTCGGCCTGTTCCGCGGCCTTGATCAGCGCCGTGCGGGGGTCGCCGGGGAGCAGGGTGGTTTCGACGACGATGGCGGGGCGTTCGCGGAGCGCCCGGTCGCGTGCGGCGGTGAGCACCGAGTTCGCCTCGTCGCGCATCCACCGGGCGACCTCGGCGTAGCGGGCGGACAGTTCGTCGCACACCCACCGCGGCACCGCGTGCGCGACGGTCAGTCGCGCGCGGCGCAGCGCCGCCTCCCTGGCCGCCCAGCCGGCTGCCTCCAGCCCGGCGCGTGAGCCATCGACTCCCACGATGATCACGGCAGCTCCTCAGGATGACGCGTAGCACTCCACCTCGGCGCGGCGGAACGAGATGCCGCCCTCCGTGGAGTCGCGTATGCACGCCCGCTCGGCCTGGCTGAGCTTGAGCGTGCCGCAGACGGACACGCCGGCGTACGTACGGCAGTCGAGCTTCGTGTCCTCGGCGCCGATGCGGTAGATCTCCTTGACCGTCGAGCGGCAACGCGCCTTGCCCGTGCCGGCGTAGCTGCACTGGGCGAGCAGGGTCTCGTACTGTTCCTGGCTCACCTCGTGCTGGTCCGTACCGTCGCCGTGGGCGGCGGTGACGCCGAACGTGGCCAGCAGCACGAGTCCTGCGACAGCGGCGATCTTTTTCATAGTCCCCCTGATGGGGTTGGTACCGCTGGAGGCGGTCGTCAAACCTCGCGCCTGGTCGCCAGGACACTCAGCCACGTGCGTTCGGCGCGGTTCAGGCCGTGTTCGACGGTCTCGAATCCGGCCGCGCCGAGCAGGTGCAGGAGCGTGCCGGGGTCGCGGTGGGCGAACCAGCGGCGGCGGCCGGTGTCGCGCGGCAGCTCCTCCCATCCTTCGGTGTCGCCCGCCGAGGTGCTCAGCCCGAGCACGCCGCCCGGTCGCAGGGCCGTCCACCAGGCGTGCAGTGTGGCCTCGGTGTCGGCGGCGGGCACGTGCAGCAGGGCCGCGACCGACCACAGGCCGGCGAGCGAGCCGGGGGCCACGGAGGGCCGGCGCAGGTCTCCCAGTACGGCGGGCACGCCGCGGGCGGCGGCGAGCCGCGCCATCGCGGCCGAGCGGTCGACGCCGACGACCCGCAGCCCGCACTCGCGCAGCCAGGCGGCGTCCCTTCCTGGCCCGCATCCCAGGTCGGCGACCGTCGCGCCGGCGGGCACGGCCTCGGCGAAGCGCCGCCTGAAGGCCTGTAGGGCGTCGTCGGGGTGCTCGGTGCGGGCGGCGCAGCCGGAGGCGATGTGGTCGTAGGCGGCCGTGGTCGTTGACGTGGGATCTTCCATTTTGCGGATGATGTCATGTTTCGTCATGGCACAGGCGTGGGTACGATCACGGCCGTCCAACGCGGGAGCCCGGTGCAGACCGGGCTGAGAGGACGGCTGAGAGCCGCCGACCGCCAGAACCTGCTCCGGGTAATGCCGGCGAAGGGAGTTTGCGCGATGACCGACGCGCGCGTCCCCACCTTTACCAAGATCTACGAAGGCGACCTCCGCGTCCCCAAGCGCCAGGTGAACCTCACCGACGGGTCGTCGGTGACGCTCTACGACACCTCGGGCCCGTACACCGACCCGTACGTCGAGACCGACGTGCGGCGCGGGCTGGCGAGACCGCGCGAGCCGTGGATCGCCCAGCGCCGCGCGGCGGGCGCGCCCATGACCCAGGTGGGCTGCGCCAGGCGGGGGATCGTCACCAAGGAGATGGAGTTCGTGGCGGTCCGGGAGGGAGTCACCCCCGAGTTCGTACGCCAGGAGGTCGCCGCGGGCAGAGCCATCATCCCCGCCAACGTCAACCACCCCGAGACCGAGCCGATGATCATCGGCCGCAACTTCCTCGTGAAGATCAACGCCAACATCGGCAACTCCGCCGTCACCTCCTCCATCGAGGAGGAGGTCGAGAAGATGACCTGGGCCACCAGGTGGGGCGCCGACACGATCATGGACCTGTCCACCGGGCCCGACATCCACGAGACCCGCGAGTGGATCATCCGCAACTCGCCCGTGCCGGTCGGGACCGTGCCCATCTACCAGGCGCTGGAGAAGGTCAGCGGCCGCCCGGAGGCGCTGTCGTGGGAGGTCTTCCGCGACACCCTGATCGAGCAGTGCGAGCAGGGCGTCGACTACGTGACCGTGCACGCGGGCGTGCGGCTGGCGTACGTGCCGCTCACCGCCCGCCGCAAGACCGGGATCGTCTCGCGCGGGGGTTCGATCATGGCGGCCTGGTGTCTGGCGCACCACCGCGAGAGCTTCCTGTACGACAACTTCGACGAGATGTGCGAGCTGCTGGCCCGCTACGACGTGTCGTTCTCCCTCGGCGACGGGCTGCGTCCCGGCTCGATCGCGGACGCCAACGACGAGGCCCAGTTCGCCGAGTTGCGCACGCTCGGCGAGCTGACCACGATCGCGCGGGCGCACGACGTCCAGGTGATGATCGAGGGCCCGGGGCACGTGCCCATGCACAAGATCAAGGAGAACGTCGACCTGCAGCGCGAGCTCTGCGACGATGCGCCGTTCTACACCCTCGGCCCGCTCGTCACCGACGTCGCCCCCGGCTACGACCACATCACCTCGGGCATCGGCGCCGCCATGATCGGCTGGTACGGCACCGCGATGCTCTGCTACGTCACCCCCAAGGAGCATCTCGGCCTGCCGAACAGGGACGACGTCAAGACCGGCGTGATCACGTACAAGATCGCCGCCCACGCGGCGGACCTCGCCAAGGGGCACCCCGGCGCCCAGGCGTGGGACGACGCGCTGTCGGACGCGCGCTTCGAGTTCCGCTGGGAGGACCAGTTCGACCTGTCGCTCGACCCCGACACGGCGCGCTCGTTCCACGACGAGACCCTGCCCGCCGCGCCGGCCAAGACCGCCCACTTCTGCTCCATGTGCGGGCCCAAGTTCTGCTCCATGCGCATCAGCCACGACGTACGGCGCTACGCCGACGAGCACGGGCTGGACACGCAGGAGGCGATCGAGGCCGGCATGGCGGAGAAGGCGGCCGAGTTCACCAGGCGCGGAGGCAGGGTCTACCTGCCGATGGCGGACTGACCCGGGATCAACCGGGCAGCGTCTCCCCGCCGATCGGGGCCAGCACCTCACCCGTGTAGTACGACGACATCCGGCCGGAGGCGAAGAACACGTACGAGGGGGCGATCTCGTCCGGGTCGGCGGGCCGGCCCATGGGCACGTTCCCGCCGAACGAGTCCACCTTCTCCTCCGGCATGGTCGCCGGGATCAGCGGCGTCCAGACCGGGCCGGGAGCCACGGCGTTGATCCGGATGCCGCGGTCGACCAGGTTCTGGGCCATGGAGTAGGTGAAGGCGTTGATGGCGCCCTTGGTGGCGGAGTAGTCGATGAGCGTCTTGTTGCCGCGCAGGCCGTTGATCGACGAGGTGTTGATGATCGCGCTGCCTTCACGCAGGTGGGGCAGCGCGGCCTTCATGACCCGGAAGTAGCTGTGGATGTTGACCGCGAACGTGTGCTCCCACTGCTCGTCGGTCAGCTCTTCCAGGCCGTCGACGGGCGCCTGGTAGGCCACGTTGTTCACCAGCACGTCGAGGCCGCCCAGCTCGGCCACGGTCTGCTCGACGACGGAGGCGCAGTGCTCCCGGTCTCCGAGGTCGCCGGGCAGGAGCACGCAGCGCCGCCCGGCCGCCTCGACCAGCTTGCCGGTGTGCGCGGCGTCCTCGTGCTCGCTGAGGTACGCGATCGCGACGTCGGCGCCCTCCTTGGCGAAGGCCACGGCGACCGCCCGGCCGATGCCCGAGTCGCCACCGGTGATCAACGCCTTCTTGCCGTGCAGCAGGTCACGGCCCACGTAGTCGCGCATCTCGTCGCGCGGCTCGGGGGCCATCTCTCCCGTACGGCCCGGGTACGGCTGGTTCTGGGCGGGTGGTGTTTGCGACATGCCCAGCGGCTGCCCCCGAAAGGGCAGGGTTAACGCCCTTACCGCACGAATCCCTCGTCCCGCAGCCAGTCGCGCGCCACCAGGGCGGGCACGTCGCCGTCCACGTCCACCTTGGCGTTGAGACCGCGCATCACGTCGTCGGTCAGCTTGGCGCTGATGGGCGCGAAGATCTTCGCGATCTCGGGGTGCGCGTCGGCCAGCTCGCGCCGCATCGTCACCGCGGCGTTGTAGCTGGGGAAGAACTTCTTGTCGTCCTCCAGCAGCACCAGGTCGAGCGCCTGGACGCGGCCGTCGGTCGTGGTCACCATGCCGGCGGCGCACTGGCCGCTGGCGACGGAGTTGTAGAGCACCCCCACCGACACCCGGCGCACGTTGGCCCGCGGGACCTCCTTGCCGTAGGTCATGCCGTACGCCTTCAGCATGCCGAGGAAACCGTCGTCGCGGCCGAACGTCTCGTGGTCGACGCAGAACGTACGCTCGTTCACCGGGATCTTCATGAGGTCGGAGATCGTCTTCACGCCCCACTTCTGCGACGTGGCCCGGGTGACGCCCATGGCGTAGCTGTTGTTCAGCGGCGCGGGCGGCAGCCAGACGATGCCGTTCTCGCGCAGGTCGAGGTCGCGGACGGCGACGTACTGCGCCTGCGGGTCGGGCAGCGCCTTGGTCTGGGCGAGGTAGGTGATCCAGCCGGTGCCGGTGTACTCCCACATCAGGTCGGCGTCGCCGCGGGTCAGGGAGGCGCGGGCGTTCACGCTGCCCTGCACGTTCGTCTGGTCGGCCACGTCGGCGCCGGCGGCGGTGAGGGCCAGCACCGCGATCTTGCCGAGCACGAGCTGCTCGGTGAACTCCTTGGACGTCACCCGGATCGGTGTGCCCTCCAGCGACGGGATGGGCTGGATGCCGGCCGGCTCGACCGGCGGCACGAACGACGACGCCGGCCGCAGCCCGCACCCGGCCATCACCAGGACGAGCAGCAGGGCCAGGAACGCTCTCACGACAGCCCCTTCGGGGCGAGGACCCGCTGGGCCAGCCCGCCCACCCAGTCGATCATCAGGGCCAGCACCGCGATCAGCACGCACCCGGTGACCAGCACAAGGTTGCGCTGCGTGCTCACACCCGTGGTGATCAGGTCGCCGAGCCCGCCCGCGCCGATGAAGGCGGCGATGCTGGCCGTGCCGACGCTCAGCACGAGCGTGGTCCGGATGCCCGACAGGATGACCGGCGCGGCCATCGGCAGCTCCACCTTGAACAGCACCCTGGCCGCCGACATGCCGATGCCCCGGCCGGCGTCGATCAGCCGCCAGTCGACCTGTTGCAGGCCGACCATGGTGTTGCGCAGCGTGGGCAGCAGGCTGTAGGCGAACAGGGCGGCGACCGACGTCCAGAAGCCGATCTGGAAGAGCACCGCCAACAGCACGACGAGGCCCACCGCCGGGGTGGCCTGGCCCACATTGACCAGCGCCAGCACGAACGGCGTCGCCCGGCGCAGGGTGCCCCTGGTGAGCAGGATGCCGAGCGGCAGCGCCACCACGAGCACCAGCACGGTCGAGTAGAAGACCAGCTGGATGTGCTCCCACGTGCGGCCGAAGATGTAGGGCAGGTTGAGCGAGCCGCGCTCGATGCCGTCGAGCGGCACCGACTGCGTATAGATGATCATGGCTGCGCCCACAGCCAGGTAGCAGAGGAGCGGCAGCACGATGTGCCAGGAGCGGCCGAGCCGCGGCTCCGGGTTGGTGGTCTCGTCGGGGACTGCCGTGGAGACGGTCATCGGCCGGCCCCGGTCTCGCCGCGGTGCAGGCGGCGCTCGCGCTCCCTGATCTTGATCGCCTGGATCGCGTTCTGCACGGTGCTCAGCGACAGCGCCCCCGCGTACGCCCGCCGCCTGCCCACCACGGGCACCACGTCGTTGTCGGCGTTGAGCAGCGCCTCCAGAGCGTCCTGCAGCGTCATCCGGTGGTGGAGGGTGCCGGTGATCGGGTCGCCGGCGGAGCCGACCGGGCCCGTGAGCCCTTGGAGGTGCTCGGCGCCGACCCAGCGCAGCGGCCGCCGCATCCCGTCCGTGATCAGGGCGTAGTCCAGGCCGTGTCGCTCGACCTCGGCGAGCACCTCGGCCGCGTCGGCGTCCTCCGACGCGTACGGCACCTGGTCCACCTCGATGTCGCCCACCTTGGTCAGGCGCAGCAGCCGCATCGAGGAGCCGGCGCCGAGGAACTGCTCGACGTAGTCGTCGGCCGGGTTCGTGAGGATCTCGGCGGGGCTGGCGTACTGCACGATGTGGCCGGGCGCTTTCATGATGGCGATGTGGTCGCCGATCTTCAGCGCCTCGTCGATGTCGTGCGTGACGAAGACGATCGTCTTGGCCAGGTCGTCCTGGAGGCCGAGCAGCTCGTCCTGGAGGCGTTCGCGGCTGATGGGGTCGAGCGCGCCGAACGGTTCGTCCATGAGCAGCACGGGCGGGTCGGCGGCCAGCGCCCTGGCGACGCCGACGCGCTGCTGCTGGCCGCCGGAGAGCCGGCGCGGGAAGGTGTCGCGGTATTGACCGGGGTCGAGGCCGACCAGGGTGAGCAGCTCGTCGACGCGCTCGGCGATGCGGGCGCGGTCCCAGCCGAGCATCTTGGGCACCTGGGCGATGTTCGCGGCCACCGTCATGTGGGGGAACAGGCCGGCCTGCTGGATGACGTACCCGATGTTGCGTCTGAGCCGGTCGGGGTCGATGTCGTGGGAGCTGCGGCCGTCGATGACGATGTCGCCGGAGGTCGGCTCGATCAGGCGGTTGATCATGCGCATGGTGGTGGTCTTGCCGCACCCGGACGGCCCTACCAGCACGACGATCTCGCCCGCCGGGATGTTCAGGTCGAGCTCGCGTACGGCCGGCTCGCCGCTGCCCGGGAACACCTTGGTCACCTTGCGCATCTCGATCGGCACGCCGGAGGTGCTCTGGTCAGCCACGGACACCTCCTGTGGTCAAGCGGCGGCTCAGCGGGCCTTCGGGCCTGGTCAGCTTGCCGAGCAGCACGAAGCAGCCGTCGAACAGCAGCGCCAGGACGGCCACCCCGATCGTGCCGGTCAGCGTGGAGTTGACCGCGTTGGCCCCGCCCAGCCGGGCCAACCCGGAGAAGATCTGCTCACCGAGCCCCGGCCCTGAGACGTACGCGGCCACCGCCCCGATGCCCATGGCCAGCTGTGTGGACACCCGGATGCCCGTGAGGATCACCGGCCAGGCCAGCGGCAGCTCGATCCTGGTCAGCGACCGTTGCCTGCTCATCCCGATGCCGCGCGCCGCATCGACCACCAGCTGGTCGACTCCCTGCAGGCCGACGACGGTGTTGCGGATGATCGGAAGCAGCGCGTACAAGACGATCGCGGTCACACTGGGCGCCACCCCGAGCCCGAGCGCCGGGATCAGCAGGCCGAGCATGGCCAGCGACGGCACGGTGAACAACACCCCGGACGAGGCGGTGGCCAGCGACGCCAGCCGGGGCCGCCGGTAGGTGGCCACGCCGATGAGCACGCCGAGGAGGGCCGCCACCAGGACACACTGGGCGACCATGCTCGCGTGTTGCGCCGTCTCGAAGAGGATGAGGTCCCATCGGTCCTCGACGTACTCCCACAGGGTCATCGCCTACGTACTAACCGGGATTGTCAGCCCCAAACCTCACAAGCGAAACTTTTGTCCCTTTAGTCACACCTGTCCCACTGGCGAGAGCCACAGGACCAGTGCCAGGGCCAGGAGCAGGTAGCCGCCGGCGGCTGTGAACACCTGCTTACGCTGCGTTCCGCGCTGCAGGAGGCCCGCCCCCGCCCTCACCGCGAATGTGAGCAGGGCAAGCAGCGGGCTCCACACGACCAGCGCCCACGGCGCCGTCTCCGTGGCGAGCATCCCACCGCCGGCCAGCACGTTCACCGGTCCCAGAGCAGGCTCGGGTTTCTGCCCCGTCCCGCGCTCGGCGGTGGACAGACGCATGAGCCCCAGCAGCCCGAGCGCCAGCCCGATGCTCCACGTCAGCAGCCCGATCCACGCGGCCTCGACCGCGCCCACCCCCGACCAGAGCACCAGTCCCAGGCGGATCAGCTCCTGCAGCGCTATATGGGTCACCATGACCACCCCGACGCGCCGCTCCGGATCCGCGGACAACCCGAACAAGGACGCGCAGAGCAGGCCGGCCAGGAACGTGCTCACCGTGAAGACGATCGACAACCCCACCGCGCCCCACGTGGGCCCGCCCGCGAAGACCAGCAGCCCGGCGGCAGCGAGCGCGCAGACGACCGCCCGCACGACCAACCTCCCGATCGGACGGTCCCACAACCCTGCCGTCTCCGCCGCGTCCGTCATGTTCCGCCCTTCCCGCAGAGCGGGCGATCGTCCTGCACCCGGCCGTTCAGCGCCCCCTCAAGGGCGCCGGCGGAGGCAAAGAACGTCTCCCGTGAGACCTTGTTCTCCCAGACGCCCCGGGCGCACCGGCGCAACAGCTCGCTGAACTGGGCATAGTAGGGCGATTTCGGCCGCGGCCTGGCCCGTTCGATCGACTCCTTGGTCTCCGTCGCCAGTCTCGACAGCTCGTCCAGGCTCGGATTGGTGATGTCGGAGCCGTCCTGGCGCCGGCACGACGGGCCGCCGCCGCCTTCGTACCGCTCGTACACCTCGGACAGAACCGGCGAGTAACCGCCGCAGGCGAACAACGTTGCCTGCACCTCCGGGCTGGTGAGCCGGTTGATCAGGCGCATGGCGGGAGCCAGTTTGGCCGGCTTGATGTGCCGCGAGACGGCCAGCACCGACCCGCCGAGCACGCCGCCGTGCGCCGCTGGCGCGTGCACGTCGAAGCGCA
The DNA here is from genome assembly GCF_009908215.1 of Nonomuraea sp. K271. NCBI lineage: Bacteria > Bacillati > Actinomycetota > Actinomycetes > Streptosporangiales > Streptosporangiaceae > Nonomuraea > Nonomuraea sp. K271. Next base: position 9,788 of record NZ_JAAAHR010000018.1, read on the forward strand.
GCTTCCGGCCGGAGTCGCGCATGCGCGGGTCGCTCGCCAGCTGGTGGAACGCGATCGGCCAGTTGCGCATGTAGGCCACCGGCTGCCCGCCGGCCTCGCTCTCCTTGAAGGCCACGACGCTCGCGTCCTCGTCCATCTGCAACGACTCGCGCAACACGACCGCGCTCCCCTCCGTGCCGGACAACGTACGGGTCGGCGACGTCAGCGCCCGCCACACGTCGTCGCGCGCGTGGCCGAGGACGATGGCGGTCCTGTCGTCGCCGTCGAGCACCTTCCCCCCGCCCAGCTCGATCGTCTCCAGGAAGTTGACGGTGCCCATCTCGTTGTCGTCCAGTTGCAGCAGGTAGCCGCCGGAGCGCCGGTCCAGCCGCCGGAACTCCAGCGGGGCGTCGGCGGCGAACGGCACGCCGTACTGCTCGCCGTCGATCTGCCCCGCCTCCAGCGGACCGGTCAGGAACCGGTTGTCCCGATCGTCCAGGTCGATCGGCTGGATGTAGCCGTGCCGGGCGAACTCCGTCACCCACGCCACGTCGAGCACGAGGATGTCGTACGCGCAGCTGCCCGCCTGCGCCAGCGCCGCCATCTGGGCCCGCCGCACGTCGGTGCTGCCGGACAGCTCCAGCAGCTTGGAGCGGGGGTCGGCGGGCGGCTTCAACTGGTCGTTCCACTCCTCGATGACCTCACGGCGCACGCTGCCCGTGCTGACGTCGTCGCCGGTGGCCACGACCAGCTCGGCGTCGTTGCCGCCGCAGTTCTCCAGCGGCGTCGCGGGCACCGTGGGCGGCGAGACGGTCGTCCGGGGCATGGCGGGCTGGGACGGCCCGGCGGACATGGCGGCCTGCCACGCGAGGAGCAGCACCATCAGCAGGGCCCCGCAGCAGGCCGCCACCACGTTGTTGAGCCTGACGTTCTTGAGCCGGCCTGCCCGGTTGCGCAGGCGCGGCCGCAGCCATGCCGTCATCGCCACCCCCGCACCGTGATGATGGCCCGGGTGAGCGCCTGGTCCGCGCCCTCGCCCACCGTCACGCATCGATAGGGCTTGTCCGTGTCCGGCAGCGCGCTCACGGCGCACTCGTCCTGGCCGAAGACGACCACGTACAGGCCGGAAACCGTCTCGGCGTCCTTCAGAGCCCGCGCGATCACGTGCGCGGCGTCGCCCGTGCCCTCGTTGTCGAACAACCTGCCGTCGGTCAGCAGCACCACCGGCGCGGCCACCGCCCCGTCGCCCGCGCCCAGCCGGGAGAGCCCGGCGGAGGCGGGGGCGTCCCAGCGGTCGAACGCGGTGCTCTCGATGCCGGTGGCCACGGCGCCGAGCTGCTCCCTGGTGCTTTCGGCGGCGATGCGCGTGACCTCGGCGGGACCGTTTCTCGTGAGCGCGTGCAGGCCGAACACCTCGACCTTGTCGCGCGGCCCGAGCAGCCTGCTGTTGGCCCGCACCGCCTCGGCGGCCTGGACGCGTACCGGGCGGTCCGCAGATCCCGAGGTGTCGACCAGCAGCCGCAGGCCGAGCTGCGGGCGCAGCTCGTCCAGCACCAGCTTCCTCAGCTGCCCGAGCTCGCGCAGGCCGAGCTCGCTGTCGCGGGGCCCCGGCGCGTTGGGGAAGAGCGGGTGGGCCCGCAACCACGCGCCGAAGTGCTCGACCAGCTTCGCGCGTTCGGGCGAACGCTGGTCCGGCCACGACACCTTGACGAACTGGTAGTCGAGCGTGCTGAGGTCGTGGTGACGTACGGCGACGAGGGGCGCGCTGTCACCGGTGCCCTCGCAGCCCTCGACCCGGTCCGCGTTGTAGTCGTCCACGCTGTGCCCCGGCACCAGCAGGGCGATCTTCGGATCGCCACCATCCGCCCTGTCGGCGAGCCGGTCGAACTCGCACAGCAGCGAGGTCACGGTGTCCGCGCCGAGCCCGTTCTCCACCAGCTCCTGCTCGGCCTTCGGATAGCGGGACTCGGGCAGCCCGCGGTCGTGGAACACGTCATGGGTGCCGATCAGCGCCGCCACGGACGTCTCGGGGAACGGCCGCGCGATGGTCATGCCCATCTTGTTCGTCAGCGTGTCCCACACCTCACCGAACGAGTAGTCGTCCGGATTGTCCATGTACGTATCCAGCTCCTCGCTCCGCTTCCCGGACATCGCCAGCACCAACTGGTCCCGCCCCACCGTGTCCTCCTGCTTGCGGGCGCTGAGCGAGCGCAGCTGAGCTGCCCTGAGCTCGTCCGCCTCGGCCGCGGAAGAGGCGACCCAGGCGTCCGGCTGCAGGTCGTAGAGGCGGGCGTACGGCTGGTCGCGGCGGTCCTCCCGCCACTCCCAGCCGTTGTCGAACGCGTCACGCAGATGGATGGGAGGCGGCGCCACCCCCACGGTCATCCTGACCACCGGGCAGCCGTCCTCCGTCTGGTGCTCGCGCACGTAGCTCCGGGTGCGCGCGGTCAGCTCCGCCACGTTCTCGGACGCGGTGACCAGCCGCAGCTCCGCGGGCGCCGGGCACTGGTCGTCGGCGGCGACCGTCCGAATCCCCGTCCACCCCCCGGTGACCAGCGCCGCGCCCGCCAGCACGCACAGCGCCGTCCTGACCTTGTCGGGGTGCTTCTGGATGAGGTCGCGCAACACCGGGATCAGCGCGACGACGCCGAGCGCGCCCCCCACGGCCAGGGAAACCCACAACTGGACGTGGAGGGGCTGGCGTGCGAACAGGCCGAGCCACGGCGCGGAGATCCACGTCACGAACGCGCCGGCCAGGGCACCGATCAGCGCCGTCTGCACCGCTGCGGCGAACTGCGACTTTCTCGACGGTGGCGCAGCCGGCTGGTTCTGCTGTGTGTCGCTCATGTGAAGGGGTGCCCTCATGAGACAGGGGATACGTGAAGCCTAATCCGCTTCTGCGACGCGTGCAGGACCGTTACGGCAACGAACCGGCCCAGTAACGGGTCGCGTACGGGCATGGCGGGAAAGCCGCGACGGCGTCCGCGCGCGGCCACCCGCGGACGCGGAGCGCGGACGAGAACGGGTCCGGCATCCTGAGAACGCTCTTACGGCCGCGATCCGCTTTACCCCTGCTGCCTTTCCATTACCGCCATTCGAAAGGTACGGAGAAAATGCACAGAACCTGCAGGGCATTGGCCGTGGCATCGGGCGCCGCACTCCTTCTCATGAGCGGGGCGGGAGGCGCGCGGGCGGAATCCACGAACACGGTCATGGCGAGTTGTGTGTAGCCGGGAAGAATTCGCTCGTCACCCCCTGGGCCACGGTGCGGAACAACTGCGCCTTCACGTACGACGTGAAGGTCGTGTGGAACAACGGGCCGGACAGCTCGTGCGTCGAGCTCAGCGTGCGCGAACAAGACACGAGCACCTCCACTCCGGGCACCACCTTCGACCGCGTCGCAAACTGCTGAGCCGACCCGAATTACGCTGATTTCTCCATTCACCGCCATTTCCCGGTTCTGGGCCCGTACAGCGCCGATCGCCATACGGGCCCACCGCCGTTGCTCTGCTTAGCGCGCGGCACGCCATCGCCACGGTGAGCGGTTCCCGCGTCAATGCCGAGGGCCTGCTCGGCGACGTGCGTAACGCGGTGATGCTGCCGGCGCAGGAGTATGAGATCGCCCGCCTGCTGGCCAAGCTGTCGGCGCTGCGCGCCAAGCACACGAAGGTTGTCTCGACGGGCCTCACGCCCGGCGCGCAGGCCGTGGCCGAACCCATGGCACAGGCGCTGAACAGCAGCGAGGCGGCGGTGCTGGCCCGGGTCGAGGCTCTGGAACGGTACGCGACCAACGTCGCCGAGGCCGAGCGCGCGTACATGGCCCGCCACCAGATCGAGGAACTGCGTGGAGAGGCGCACGTGTACGAGGAACTGGTGGCCGAGACAGGGGCCGACACGTTCGCGGTGCCTGAGCTGGAGCAACTGGCCGCCGACGCCGGCCAGTTGGAGCAGGCTCTGCGGCGGAGCGTGGACTCCGCCCACGAGGCCCTGGGATAACCCCACGCGGCGCGCGAGACGCCGCACCCGGCCCGAGCTGTTCGGCCCCGTCGCCCGACCCGACGGGTGCACGCCTGATCGACCGGCTCGCCGGCCATCGTGCCCTTGGAGCCGACAGCCCCGCCTGTGATGGTCAATTTCGTGCGTGCGGCGCGGCGATCAACCCCGCCCGCCGTCACTGCTCTGCGCTACACGACCCCTACCCGAAATTGACGAAACCGGTCGTTGCGCCGATCTTCTTGCCGTTCCGCGTCTGGAGAATGTACGTGAACTTCCTCCCCGACGTGTGGCCGATTGCCGCCTTGGTGGTCTTCCAGGCTCCGCGGCAGCCGTTGTTGTTCTTCGCTTCGAACCACGCGCCGGACATGAAGTTGGGCCCATAGTTATCGCACTTGGTGTCCTTCGTGCTGATGGCGAGGTAGTCCCGCCCGGCGATGCTTGTGCCGCTGGCGTACCGGACCGTGCAGTTCCGCCTCAAGAGGCCGCTCAGCTGCGCCCCCGTGATCGTCTTGGTGAAGAGGTGGTCCTTCTGCTTGCACGCCGAGACGCTGATGATGGTGTCCGCCGAGGCCGCCGGCGCACCGACGACCAGTCCGGCCACCATCACCACAGCTCCGGTCATCACTCTGAGCTTCATGTGTGTGCACTCCTTCTGTCAGTTGCAGGAGCGACCATAGAGACGGCCGGTATAGGGCAGGTATGTCGCTGGTATGGCAGTCTCCACTCGTGAGCTGAGCTGCGGGTTCATGCGGTAGCCAGGCGGGCGCGTTCATGGAACCAGCGCTGCCCTGGTCACGTCTCCAGGCCCCTCTTGCGCCCCGGCACAATGACTCCGCGAAACGGACACTCAGGCTGTTACCGATACCTCGCCGTGGCCCTGCACCTAGCAGGAGTCGCAGGACGGGCCCTGGTTTGCGAGGGCATCTCCGCGTACTCCGACATGATCGAGTGGGCGGCGGAAAGTACGGCATCATCTACGGGGCCGGAAACGCCGATCAGCACGAGTTCAAGCGCGGGCTCTGGGGTACGGCTGTGGCCGGGGAATCGGTCGCCTACCTCGCCGGCGCGACTCCGGCGCCCAGGTGGTCAAGCAGCAGACCTGGGCGGGCTGGTTTCGCTGGCGGGCGGCCCTCCGCATTCGTGTACGGCTCCCAGCAGCACGTCTTCGCCTGCACGACCGACACAGCCTGGCGATCTGGTGGTGGGATCCCGGGGCGTCTGCCGACGAGACGGTCATCCACTGGTGGTGGGACCGTACCGGTGGTGTCCAGCAGGAGAGCCCGAGACCACGTAACTCAATTTTCGAGCAGCACACCATCCACAGACTGAGCTTGACACATATCAAACTGAACAGTACGGTTTGGTTCGGGAGGTCAGATGATGGCGAGTCAGGAAACGGCGCGCAGCCGGGCCAAGCGGGCACAGATCCAGCGGGGTGCCACGCGGGTCTTCCTGGCCGGGGGCTTCGCAGGCGCGACGACCGATGCCATCGCCAAGGCGGCGGGGGTGTCGAAACAGACGCTGTACGTTTACTACCGCACCAAAGAGCAACTCATGGTGGACGTGCTCGACACACTGCTGTCACGGCTGAACCGGGACCATGCGGTGCTGGACGCCGAGCGGCCGACCGGCTCTCTGCCCGAGTTGCGCGAGACGCTGACGACGTTGGCGTGCGAGGTGCTGCAGGCCCTCACCGACAGCGACTACCTGGCGCTGGCGCGGGTCATCATCGCCGACTCGCCGCAGGTGCCGGAGATCGGCCGGTTGTGGGCGCAGACGATCACCGGCGGCGTCCGCCCCATAGTGGCGGAACTGCTGGAACGCGCCCGCGATCACGAAGTGATCGGAGCCGTGGATGTGGAGGCGGCCACCAGGATGTTTGTGGGCGGTGTGTTGACCTACATCCTCCCCGACGGCATCGTGGCGACAGCCGGCAAGCCGGTGGCTGCGCCACCCCGCGAGCGGGTCGAGCGGCTCGTGGACCTGTTCCTGCGCGCCGTCAGCACTGACTGACCCTGAGCATGCCTTTTTGTCTCTCTATCAAACTGAACAGTTTGGTTTGACATCGACTGTCGAGGATTCATCGGAAGGGAAGGATCCCATGACCTTCGCCTGGGGTGGGCTGACCGAAGGCCCCACCACATACGAGGAAGAGCACCCGCCGGCGCACGCCGTCACGCACGCCAGCTCCGTACAGGTGCTCAGCATGGACAAGCTGGACATCGGCCCGCAGGTCGAGGGCGGCCCCGCAGTGTTCGCGACGCTGATGACGGAGCAGTTCAGCGGGGGAATCGTCGGCGTTGGGCACGCCGACCACGTCCGCGTCGTCCAGCCCGACGGCTCACAGATCGTCACCGGGGTCGAGCGCATCGTCGGCTCGGTCGATGGCCGCTCAGGCAGTTTCGTACTGACCTGTTACGGCTTCGGGGAACGGCCCGGGTCGGCACAGGGTTACTGGACGGTGGTGCCGGGCTCCGGCACCGGCGAGCTGGCCGGGCTGCGCGGACGCGGCGCCTTCACCGTCCGGCTGGAGCCGGATGGCACCTGGCGGGCCGAGGACACCTTCACGCACTGGTTCGGCCAATGAGCCCGCGAATGGCAGCGGACCACTTCCGTACCGGACACCTCCAGACCGGCGGTGCACGGATCTATCACGAGGTCCGCGGGAGCGGTCCCGTGCTGGTCTTCGTGCCCGGCGGCGGGGTGGACGCCACTCACTTCGAGACGATCGCGTCCCTGCTGGCCGACACGTACACCACCGTGACCTACGACCGCCGCGGATACTTCCGCAGCAGCCTGTCATCCGATGACCGTTCGCCGAGCACGATCAGCCGGCACACCAACGACCTCGCCGCGCTCATCGAATCCCTCGGCGCGGGCCCAGCGGCCGTATGGGGCGGCAGCCTGGGCGCGTTCATCGCGATGGACCTGCTCTCACGCCGCCCCGAACTGCTCACCACGGCGCTCGTCCACGAGCCGCCGCTGTTCTCCGTGCTGGAGGGAGGCGGACCGCCGCCCCTCCCCCGCGACCTGTCCCATCCGCGCGCAGCGATGGAAGAGCACGCCCGTCAGACGCTCGGCGACAACTTCGACCGGCTCACTCCCCAGCAGCGCGAACGCGTGATCGCCAACGGTGAGGCGTTCTTCGGCACCGACGCGCCCGGCGTGATCGCCTCACTGCCCACGCCGGGCACGCTCGCCTCCGCCCTTGCCTCCTCCACCGTCACGGTGCACGTGCTGGCCTGCCCCGGCGACCCGGCGCCTCCATTGCGCCGCACTTCCCGCTGGGTCGCCGACCAGGCGGGGACCACCCTGATCGACCTGCCCGGTGGCCACATGCCCTACGCCGTCGAACCCGAAGCGACAGCGCAGATCCTCCGAAATACCATCCAACACACCACCGCAACAAGAAGCCGCCCATGATTCTCGTCACTGGCGCGACCGGCAACATCGCCCGCCGCCATCTCGTCTCACCCCGGTGTTGTTCGGCGGTGGCCGGCGGCTGTTCGAGGTGTTGCCGTCGCGCGTGGAATTGCAGATCGTACGTGTGATCGACACGCCGGAGGCCACCCACATCCGCTACCGGTTCCGCCGCTGAGCCGATCCAGCGACCGTCGACATCCATGTGTCGCAGAGGCAAGCACACCGTCAGCGGGCAGGAGGGCTCGTGGTAATGCCGGCCTACTGTTCGACCCGTCCCAGGCGTGGACCGCCGGCCAGATGATCGTGCTCTGGCCGGCGCACCCCGCGGACGATCGCGACCCGTTACGAGATCGCCCGCGTCCTGGAGGAACGCAGTCCCTCCGCGACCGGGCCTGCGGTGCTGGAGCTGGACGCGCGTAAGAGCGGCACAAGTGAACGTCGCTGCGAGCTCGGTGGCCCACGGTAAAAGCACTGACACATACACTTATAAGTGTGCGGCTCAGTGCTTGCAGAGCCATGTCAAGGATATTTCCGTCAGCCGGAAGGCGAATGAGCTCTGCATCTGAAATTCGACGGGCGGAGAGCTGGAAACGCACCTTGGCGTCCGGTCATGGCCGTCGGGAAAGGAAGACCGATCGGCAATCGGGGAAGACAACCCCCGAGTTTCACCGCCGGACTGTGCCACCTCGCCGGCTCCCCACCCGATGTTCCTGGTCAGACCGGTTTTTCCTGCTCACCCACCCTGCCGGTGCGCGGCGCCCGATTCTCCGACCTAGGGAACTGTCCTGCGAGCAGCCGTGTGATCAGCGGCCGATCGAGTGATAGCAGTAGTGCCCTCCGCCGCGGCAGTCGGCGGATGCGGGGGCGCTTATCGCGCTGAGTGCGGAGACTGCGGCGATGCAGATCGCCGCTGTGCGCAGCGCCATTCCTCTGTACTTCACGGGTCACTCCGATCATCAAGGAGATTGAGGCATCGACATGGCATATTGAACACGAGTGACCGAGATTAGTAAATGTTTCGTGTATTTGATTCGGCCCCGATTGTCGCCGCGCGGGCCGTGGTCGGGGTTGTTGTGGGTGTACAACGTCGCTCATCTGGAGTTTCTGGAGGCGTACGTGGCCGTGACGTTGTGTGAGCGGCCCCGGCCCGCGGGATCACGGAGCCCGCTGAAGCGGCTGCCCGCGTGGATGAAGTCGGCGGGAAACCGGGACGAGGCGCTCGTGGCGATCCGAGCGCTGCGCGACGGCGCGTAGCTCCGCCGGTCATGGGCGAAGGCCCGCTCCTTGGACGACCCGGTGCCCAAGGAACCCACTCCGGACGGCGAGACCGCCCTCGACTCAAGTGTATGAAAGATCCTTTTGCAACCTGGCCAAGACGATCCGTTGCCTCGGCCGGGACGCTACCCGGGTCCTGTCGATCCTGGGGCTCACATGCTCAGGAGATGCTCAGCCGACTTTGCCGGGGCCCTGGGCCGGGACACCTGTCCGAAAGCGAGTGATCCTTGGCCTTTGTGGCGATCACTCCTCCTCTGGAAGCTTGCCTATCATGCCTGGGGAGCCCGAGGTCAGAGAGGCCATCCCGCTGTTTCGAGTACCAATTGCTTTCCACCTCACCCCAGCTCCGTCGGCCGATGCGATGTGAGACCAGGGGTAAAAGGAGGCTTTGGCCCTGTTATATTCGAGGGCTGAAAGATCAAATGAGGCAGGCATCCACGATCCCGCTGCGTTGGGAACGTCTCGACAGCCTGCAGGTCCGACCTTCGACGAGCCTCTGTTCCCGCCCCATGGCGGCTGGCAGGCGCGCGAGGGGGAGGCCGGTCGTGCCCGTGTGCGCGACCCGGTCTGCCGATCGACGATTGGAGAAGTGTGCGGAGAAGACTATCCACGCTCGCCACCGGCCTTGTGGTGACGGCGGCCCTTTTATCCGCCCCGATGGCTGGGGTGGGCAACGCGGCCGTAGCCGGAAAGGGCGTCACGGATGCCGTCGGCAAACGCGGCATCACGTGGAAGCCGTGCGAGGAGGAGCCCACCGTCGAGTGTGGCAAGCTGACCGTGCCGATCGACTGGTCGAAGCCGGACGGACCCACCGTCGACCTTACCCTGGCCCGGCGTAAGGCCACTGACCCCTCCGCGCGGATCGGATCCCTGCTGACCAACCCGGGCGGGCCCGGCAACTCCGGCGTGAACGACATCCTTCGCCCTTCGGGGTTCAGTGAGGAGGTGCAGCGGCGGTTCGACATCGTCAGCTACGACCCCCGGGGCGTCGCCCGCAGCGGAGCGGTGACCTGCTCGGCGTCGGTGTACAACAAGATCCCGTACGAGGTCATGACGAGCCAGGCCGACTACGACAAGTGGATCGCCTTCAACGAGGAGTTGCGCGCGGACTGCCGCAAGCTCACCGGCCCCCTGTACGACCACATCGACTCGGCCAACGTGGCCCGTGACATGGACGCCATCCGCGCCGCGCTCGGCGATGACAAGCTGACCTCGTACGGCGTCTCCTACGGCACGCTCGCCCAGCAGATGTACGCCGAGCTGTTCCCGAACCGGGTCCGGGCCATGGTGCTGGACAGCAACATGGACCACAGCCTGGACGCCAAGGCGTTCCAGGTCAGCGAGGCGGCCGCGGTCCAGGACGGCTTCGACGAGTTCGTCGCCTGGTGCAAGCGTGACACCGAATGCGTCCTGCACGGGCGCGACGTCCGGGCCCTGTGGAAGGGACTGCTGGCGAAGGCGGACCGCGGCGAGCTGTACTGGCCGGGCCACACCGACAAGCCGGTGAGCGCCCACAACCTCCTCTGGCTGGGCGTGGTGATGAACGAGGGGCCGGACTGGCCGATGGAGGCCAAGGTGTTGCTCGCCCTGGCCGGCGGGCCGGTGCCCGACGACATGCCGGGGCCTCCCGGCAACGGACCTGCCAGCGGTGAGCACGCCGAGTTCCCCACCGCGATCCTCTGCGAGGACTACAACCTCAAGCTGCGCAACTACAAGGCGTACGCCGACGTGATGCGCGGCGCGAACGCGGTGGCCCCGGACATGCGGTACAACCCGATGCCGATGGGCGACATGCCGCGATGCCAGGGTCACCCGGTCAACAACCCGCAGCACCGCCTGCGGTACAAGGGCAGCGCTCCGCTGCTGGTCGGCGCCTCCAGGCACGACCCCTCCACGCCGTACGCGTGGTCGGCCAACGTGGCCCGCCAGCTCGGCTCCAAGGCCACGCTGCTCAGCTACGAGGGCTGGGGCCACGGCATCTACGGCAGGACCGACTGCATCACAACGGCGATGGACAAGTACCTGATCTCGCTGCAGGTGCCCGCGAAGGGCACCCGCTGCCCGGCGGAGTAGGAAGCCGCGAAGCAGTAGACGGCGGGTGGCCGACGGTCGGTCTGACGTCGGCCACCCGTTGCTCCATCGGTCCGGCAGGTGTCGACCCACGCCGAATCCGACCCGCGCGTCCTGAACCGCAGTCCCACGGGGAGATACGTCGCCTCGCGTTCTCCGTGGATTGCCCGTCCATGCGGCTTTGCGCTACGACAAGCTGTGCGGCGGCGCTGAACCAGGCGTCGACCTCGACCGCTCGACCTGACCAAGCGAACGCGGTCAGAGGCAATCCCATTTCATGGTTTCGGAGCCTCCCCAGTTGACGACGGCCAGGGTGCACCAGTCGTTACCACCTTGGGCCCGGAAAACGGTGTCGGTCCAGGCGACACATTTGAGGTCCTTCCCGCAGTCCTTGCGGCCTTTCGCTTTGACCTTGTCGCGATAGTGCAGGCTGAGCGAGATCTGCGGACGGAGCATCGACTTGCACTTGACGGTCGCCCGGCCGACCATCGTGCGCATCCCGACGGAGTGGTTCTCCATGGTCTTCACGGCGACCGTGCAGCCAGGAGGCGGTTTGTCCATGGCCGCCGCTCCGGCCGGCGAGGCGAGACCGGCGGCCGCGCCCAGGCTGACGGCAGCGGTGACGGTGCTGAGGCGCGCGACGACGCCCATCCGATGTCTGGTCATGCCGGCCTCCTAGGCCCTGAACGACTTGCTGATCGAGCGCGATTCGCGAACAACGAAGTTGTAGATGTAGGTGATCTTTCCCTTGATCTTCCAGTTGCTGGTCTTCGGCCTGTTGACCCGCAGATTCACCTCGCACGTCATGTTGGACGGGAACTTGTCCGGGCCGTCCTGGCAGATCTGCTTGGAGCCCACTTTCTTGCCGTTCCGGTAGAGCGTCATCTCCAGCTTCACGCCGTAGACGTTCTTGCAGGTGGCGCTGATGTGGGCGTACACCTTCTCGGGCGGCTGACCGGGGGCCGCGGACGGGCCGCCGGCCGGGTACGTCTTGCACGACCCCGTGGCCGCCGCCGCTGCGGATGCCGGCAGGGCGCCGACACCGGAGGCGGTGAGGCAGGCGGCCGTGAGGACGCTTGCCGTTCTGAGTTTCCTGCTCATGACGAAACCCTCCGAGGATGATCGGCCGTTGTGGACGAGCCGCTTCGCGATCAGGAAGGAACGGAGACGCTGAGACGCTCACCGACCGCTGTGGTGCGCCCCGGCGGAACCACCAGCGAAGGGCCGGCGCAGCCGGGCCCGCTGTGGACGGTGACGGCCGTATCGGTGTCGTTGGCCACGGTGGTGAAGGGAACGGTGGAGCGGTAACAGCCCGGACCGGGGTCGGTCAGCACCGAAGTCGTCTCGGCACCGCGCAGGACCAGGCGGCCCTTCGCGGCCATGGCGGGAGCGGCGGTGACGGTCATCAGTCCGAACGCCACACAGGTTGCGGCGGCGAGTCGTCTCATCACGTCGGTCGTCCTTTCGGCGTGTTTCGTCAAGCCCGCTGCAGGCTCAGCACTGTGGCCGACGGCCAGCGGGCGGCTCTCAGCAGACGAAGGTGAATTTCTTGGATTTCCGGCTCGCGAGTTTCTTGTGACGCCCGCGAGCTCCTCTGTCGGAGGAACACCGGGGCCTACTCCTCTAGGGGCGGTTACAGCCCTTCTTGAGCCATTGGAAGCTGCCGGCCAAGCCGTAGCTGACCTTCTTGCTGCTCTTTGTGTGAGGAGGCGCCAGGATGCAGGTGTACTGGTCCTCGCTTCCGCTGAAGGCGAGCACCTGGACCGGCACCGCATGATTGCAGTGGTTGTTGTAGTACACCGTGACCGAGGCCGATCCGGGATTGTAGGAGAAATTAGCTCTCCCCGCTATGGGGGGCTTGCCGCAAGGAATCGACAGTTCGCCAAGCGTCGAAGGCCCTTCCTGCGGGGCCTGTGCGCCGGTGCCGCCAGGGGTGGCCGCACTGGCCGGGACGGCACCCGCCAGTGCCATTGTCATAATCGCCGCGGGAATGATGAGCGCCTGCTTGGCAGCGAGCTTCACGTCGTCTCTCTTTCGACTGGTCGAGTGCTGGATAATTCTTGATGGGGCCTGCCCTTCAAGGATCAGGCTCACAATGGCGTACGGGTGTTAGTGTCGGCGTATGACCGGACGTATGGGCCGAGGGTTAACGGGGACGGTCAGACTCGCCGTCGTCGAAGGCGCCGCCTGTGGCTGAGCTGGCCTTCAGCGTCCTCGGCCGGCTCGAGGTCATGGTCCCGGCGCGGAACGGTCCGGCTGACGCCGGTGTCGCCCGCGTCGGCCCCATCGACACCGAACCCGTGGACATCGGGTCGCGTAAACAACGGATGCTCCTCGGGCTGCTGCTCCGGTCAGCGAATCGGCCCGTACCGTCGTCCCGGCTGCTCGACGCGTTGTGGTGGGACGGCGCGCCCCCTTCGTCCTCGAAGGTCAGCATCCGGCTCTACGTGCACAACCTTCGGCAGGCCTTCGGGCCGGAGCGGCTCATGTCTACCAGGCACGGCTACCTGCTCGCCGTACATCCGGGCGAGCTGGACTCGCAGCGCTTCGAGGAGTTCCTGGCGCGCGGCAGGCGGGCCATGGAGGAAGAGGACGTCGCCGGCGCGGCCTCCCTGCTGCGTGCAGGGCTCGATCTGTGGCGTGACCCGGCCTACGCGGGGCTGACGGACTGCCCGCCGCTCGGCGAGGAGTCGGCCCGGCTGGAGGAGCTGCGGCTGGAGGCACTCCACGAGCGGCTGGCCGCCGATCTCTCCCTCGGCCGGAACGCCGACGTGATCCCCGAACTGCACGCGCTCATCGCCGACCATCCCACGCGGGAGCGGTTCACGGCACAGCTCATGATCGCGCTGTACCGGGCGGGGCGGCAGGCGGAGGCGCTGCGTGCCTACCAGCGGACCCGGCAGGCCCTCGTGGACGAGCTGGGACTCGAACCGGGGCCGGAGCTGCGGGAGCTGCATCAGGCCGTGCTGCGCGGCGACCCGGTCGCGGAACGGAAGGAGCCGGAAACCAGGGCGGACAAGGCCGGCGTACCGGTGGCGAAAGCGGTCCAGGCCTCCGTGCCGGCCGAGCTCCCCGCCGACATGGAGGCTTTCACCGGCCGTACGGCGGAGGCCGCGCGGCTGTGCGCGGCCCTGACGGACGACGACGCCCGCCGCTCCGCCGCCGTCTGCGCCGTCGCCGGGTCGGGCGGAATCGGCAAGTCCGCCCTCGCCGTGCACGTCGCGCACCAGGTCGCGGACCACTACGGCGACGGCCGGCTCTACGTCGACCTGCACGGCTCCACCCCCGGGGTCCAGGCACTCGAACCGATCGAGGCGCTCAGCCGGGTGCTGCGGTCCCTCGGCGCCGGCAGCTCCGGCGTACCGGCCGACGCGGACGAGGCGGCGGCGCGGCTGCGCACCCTCACCGAGGGCAGGCGGATGTTGCTGGTCCTCGACAACGCCGTCGACGCCGCCCAGGTGCGGCCGTTGCTGCCCGCCAGCCCGACCTGCGGGGTGCTGGTCACCAGCAGGAAGGTGCTCGCCACCCTGGACGGCGCCGTCCACGAGCGGCTCGACGTCCTGCCGGAGGACGACGCGCTCGCGCTGCTCGCCCGGCTGCTCGGCGCAGCCAGGATGGACGCCGAGCCCGAGGCCGCCGCCGAAGTCGTACGCCGGTGCGGCCGTCTGCCCCTGGCCATCCGCATCGCCGCCGCCCGCCTGACCGGTCGCCCCGGCTGGAAGGTGCGCACCCTCGCCGACCGGCTGGCCGCCGAGGAGAACCGCCTGTCGGAGCTGGAGATCGACGACCGCGCCGTCCGTACGAGCTTCATGCCCAGCTACCGGGATCTCGACTACGTGACGGCGCGCATGTTCCGCCTGGCGAGCCTCCTGGACACCGCGGACCTGGGGGTTGCCGCGGCCGCCGCGCTCGCCCACGTGCCGGTCGCGTACGTCGAAACCCTCCTCGACCGGCTCGCCGACGCCCAGCTGGCCGAGCCGCGCGGCCCCGGCCGGTACGGCATGCACGACCTGCTCCGGTTGTTCGCCCGCGAGATCGTGCTGGAGGAGGAGAGCGAGCAGGAGAGCCGGCAGGCCGTGGAACGGGTGCTGCTGTGGTATCTCGCCACCGCCCGCACGGCCACCAAGGCGGTCGCCGCCACGCGACGGACGCGGCTGCTCGGCCTCGGCCCGGAGACGGACCAGGCCGGCCTGGCCCTGGAGAGCGCGGACGATGTCTACGCCTGGGTCGACGCCGAGGCGCGGAATCTGCCCGCCATCGTGGGCCAGGCAACCACCCCCGAACTGACGGTCGCCCTGGCCACCGCCCTCTACACGCCGCTCTACCTGCGCGGACGCTGGCGGGAGCAGATCGCCATCGGGCGGCTGGCCGTCGAGGCCGCCGCTCGTGCAGATGATCTTCGCTATCAGGCGGTCGCGCACAGTGACCTTGGCGGGGCAATGACCCGGTTCGGCGACCCGGCGGAGGGCGTCACCCACCTGAAGGCGGCGCTGGTGGCCTACCGGGAGATCGGCGATCTGTGGGACGAGTCGGGCCAGCTCAACCTCCTCGGCATCGCCTACAGCAAGCTGGGCCGCTTCGAAGAGTCCACAGCCTCGTTCCTCCAGGCCCTTGAACACGACCGGAAACAGGGCAACCGGTCCATCGAGGGTGTCACGCTCACAAACCTCGGCAACGTCCACCAGAAGGCCGGGCGGCTCGCCCATGCCGTCAAAGCCCACACCGAGTCGCTGGCCATCGCCGAAGAGGTCGGGAACACGATCGGAGTGGCGGCAGCCTTGGGCCATCTCGCCGAGGCCGACCGCATGACGGGGGCGCCCGTGGCCGCCGTTGAGCGCTACCTCGCGGCCCTCGACGCCGACCGTACGGCGAACATGCTGGAGACGCCGCTCGCAGCCGAGCACTGGTGGGGGCTCGGTCAGGCCCACCACGACCTGGGCGAGCGCGACCAGGCGAGGTTGTGCCGCGGCAGATGCGCCGCCATCCTCGACCGGCTCGACCTGATCAGCGCGGACGAACGGCGCACCATCGAGACCAGCGACGACCCGGACACGCCGGAAGTCATCAGCAGGAACATGTAGGCGTGATGCGGCGACGCCGTCGGCGTGGGCCACGTTTCGACGTTTTTTGATGCGTCCCTGCATCGCGAAGTGGCGTCAGTACGATGGCCTGATGCCGCGATCCGAAAGTGCGTTCCCGTTACATCGCCACCCGTTGACATGATGTCCGGCCGACCAGGTCTCGCAACACCGGATCGGCGCCGTAACGTACCCAGGAAAGGCGGAATGTGAACGTCAGGCGCATGCAAGTGCAGCCTGAAGGGTTGTCCGGCGACGGCGCGCGGCTGCGCGCCCTGGCCGGGGAGCTCGACACGATCAGGGCGGTGCTCGCGAGGGAGATCGCCGCCGACGAGGGCTGGGAACGCGACGACGAGGCGGGCAGGCAGCTCGCGGAGTCACTCGAGCCCAACGGCGAGATCACGATGGACCTCTTCTCCCAGGTGGTCACGCAACTGTCCGGCACTGCGGACGACGTCGAGGCCACGGGTCGCCTCGCGGCGGAGACCGACGGCGGTATGAAGGCCTGACCCGTGGAGTTCCCCTCCTGGGCCGAGTGGGCGGCCGGATGGCTCGGCGGCTGCAAGTGGCCGGATGTCGACATCGAGGCCATGCGCCGCCTCGGCGACGCGTGGCTGCGCGCGGCGGACGACGTGGCGGCGCTCCTTCCCCACCTGGACGAGGTGCTCGGCCAGGTCAGTTCCCACAACACCGGCGACTCGTCCGAGGCGTTTGCGGGCCGCGCGAGCGAGCTGCGCGAGTCGGCCGCCCGGCTCGAACAGCTCTGCCGGGCCATGGGCGCACAGTTCAAGGACGCCGCCACCGAGATCGAATACGCCCAGATGATGATCCTCGCCACGCTCGCCGTGGTGGTCGTCTCGATCGCGCGGCTCGTGACCGCGCTCTGGACCGGCGGGATCACCGCGGCCGCGGTCGCGGCCCGGCTGGCTCAGCAGCGGATGCGGATCACGCTCATCTACCGGCAACTGCTGCAGTCCTTGCTGCGGTACGTCGCCGTCGACTTCGCGACCGGGGCCGGCCTGTCCGTGGCGGTCCAGGGCGTACAGGCGTTCCAGGGCAACCGGGACCGCATCGACCTCGGCAAGGCGGCCATCGAGGGTTTCCAGGAGGCCATGGAGTCGATCGTGCAGAGCCTCACCCAGGGCGCCCTGAACCGCAAGGGCGCGCCCGGGACGACCGGCATCGCCGACGCCGGCCGGATGTTGCTGCTGCGAGCCGCCGGCCACAACGCGTTCGGCGGCGCCACCGGTGGCGCCGCGGCGGCCGCGGTGATGGGCTTCATCACGGGGGAGCCCGTCTCGCTCGAGGACATGGCACGTGCGGGCGTCTCCCAATCCGTCATCGGTACGGCTACGGGCATCCGCGAGCTGATCACCCCGTTCGACGCCGGCCCGACCCCCACCGCGCCGTCGACTGGTTCTCCGGGTTCCGCCGGCTCCCCTTCAGGGGTTCCTTCCGACCCTTCAGGGACCGCCGAACCTCCTTCCGGGCTGTCCGGAACCGCGAGCCCCGCCGCCGTGCCCAATCCCGGGGCCGCCGGCTCTCCTGCGCCGCCCGTTCCCGGATCTTCCGGGATGGTCGGCTCTGCTCCTGCGCCGCCCTGTCCCGGACCTTCCGGGGTCGCCGACTCCACTCCTGCGGCCGAGTCGCCTCTGCCACCCGCCGGAGCGCCGACGCCGGAGTCCAACCCGACGCCGGCCCCATCGGCCGGGTCCGTACCGAGTCAGTCCCATCCCTCAGCATCCCGGGAGTCCACCACACCAAGCTCGACCAGCCCTCCCACTGCCGTGTCCTCCCCGGTATCCGGTTCCGTGCGGCACGAAGGCGGCGGGCCGATGCCCGACGCACCTTCACGACAATCTGGGGCGCCATGTCGACAACGTGGTGATACGGGAGACACGGGAGCCGCTCTACCGGGTGGACAACCGTGGCCCGGACCAGTTGAAGGAGACCGGTTTCCTGGCGAAGGACATCCACGACGCCGACCTCGACCAGCATCTCGGCGCGGGCAACAGGGCCTTCGTGTCGACCAGCCGCAATCCCGCGATGCCCTGGCGTGGGAGATTCCAGTACGAGCTCGACCTGGAGGGCGGCATCGACGCGGACCGGACCGTCGGCAGCGAACTGTACGGCGGGCACCAGCAGGAGGTCGCCATCCCTGGCGGTTTCCCCTACAAGCACGTGCGGAGATTCCGGGTGATGCTGAACGAGGAAGCGGTCGGGAACGGTGAGGCCGCGCCGAAATATGGTCCGTGGCACGACAACCCCGACTACGAACCGCCATAGAGAAGGCAGGGGAGAGGATATGCGGCTACGGCCGGCCATCTGCGACGCGTGTTCCCGGATCAGGAAGCGGCCCAACCCGGCGGGGACGACGTCGCTCGACCGGGCCCTGCCGTTCTGCGAGGCATTTCCCGGCGGCGTACCGGACCAGATTTATTTCGGTGGCTTCGATCACCGGCAGGGCCATCCGGGGGACGGCGGCGTGCTCTTCGAACTGCGCGAAGGCGGCGAGCCGGCGTTGGCAGCCTATGAGCAGGACACCGGCGAGCGGGGTGTTGTCTCAGGTCGTGAGTGAGGGGAACGTGCGCGCCGGGCAGCCGTGGCCGGGCGACGGCGGGGCCCGGTTCGCGATGCGGGCCGGCGCGCTCGGCGCTTCAGACGCTCCGGCCCTCCCTCAGTGTCGGCTCAGCACGATGGCCGAGCACGGCCGCCCTGGTGAGTTCGGCCTTGTTGCCCAGCCCCAGCTTGGTCCTGATCCGGCGCAGGTAGGTGTCGACGGTGTGCCGGCTGATGCCCAGGCTCTGCGCGATCTGCTGCTGGGTCAGGCCGTCGGCGATCCGCTGGAGAACCTCGTTCTCCCTGATGGACAGATCGGGATGACGCAGGGGTGGATCGTCCTCCACCACCTCTTGGATCACTCCCACGACCCTCTCGACCAGGCCGCCGTGCTGCCCGCCGGCCACCAGTACGAGGACGGGTGTGATGGTGGCGGCGTCGATGCCCTCCTCATGGAGCACCTCCGACAGACCGCGCGTGAGAATCGGCGATGGCGAGACAACAGAGACGATCGTCATGTAGGCACCCCAAGCTCTGTGACGGACCTGCTCAGCATGAGGTACGAGGGGCCACGCGAACATCGCGGTAAACCTTGATTCCCCGCGATCCGCCGCATCAGGGTTCTTCGTGGTCAGATCCAGCCATCGAGAGCGTTCCTCATCCCGATACGGGAAGTGACGCCCAGTTTGGTGAAGATGTGCGACAGGTGGGTCTCGACCGTGTGGATGCTGATCGACAGTTGCCGGGCGATCTGCTTGTTGCTGCTGCCCTCGCCCGCCAACTCGGCCACGTCCATCTCGCGGCGCGAGAGCCCGAACGGCCCTGCCGCGCGGCCCGGTGACGACGGCACCCGCACCCCGCTCCTTCGTTGCTCCCGGACGGTTTCGGCCAGCAGGTGCTTGGCCCCGCATCGGATGAAGATCTCCGCTGCTCGCTGCAGGGCCGTACGCGCGGGACCGCGCGCGTTCGCGGCGGTGAAGGCGACGCCCGCGCCCAGCCACGCGCGCCCGGCGTCGACCCAGTGCCCGGCATGGGTGAACTCCTCGGCTGCGCGTGCGGCCTGCTCGGCCGCGGCGGCGGGCTCGTCGAGGCGCAGCGCGTGGGCCCTGCTCAGCCGGGCCGTTGCCTGGGAGGCGGGTAAGGCGAACGGGGCGAGGCGGGTGGCGCGCTGGGCCCACAGCGTGGCCTGCTCGCCTCGCTCCTGGGCCATCTCCGCGAAGGCCATGGTCTCGTAGCAGGCCAGCAGCGTGGCCCGGTCGAGGAGATTCCTGGCGGACGGTGTACAGACCTCCGCGAGCGCCTGCGCACCCGCGCTCACCTCGCCTGAGTTGATCAGCGCCCGTGCGCCGGCGTAGCGGGCGGTGGCCGCCCACGATTCCGCTCTGCCCGCGCACACCTGCATCGCTTCCTCGGCGTGTCGCAGGGCCTCCTCGTGCCGTCCCGACCAGGAGGCCACCAGGCAGCGCTCCGTCAGCCCGAAGGTCAGCAACTGCACCGAAGACAGCGATCTGCCTGTCTCTGTCGCCTCGTCGGCCGCCATCTCCGCCGCCGAGAGCTCGCCGGCCTGCCAGAGCGTCCGAGCGTGCCCGGCCAGCAGATTCGGCAGGATGTAGGTCTGGCCCGTCGATCGGGCCACGGCGACAGCGCGCGAGAACCAGTGCAGCGCCGGCTTCTGGCGGCCCAGCAACGTCTGTGCCCAGCAGAACCAGGACAAGGCGTCGATCCATTCGGCCAGGTGCTCGTCGGAGCTCTTGCCGGCCAGGCGCTCCGCGGCCTCGATGTGGAAGAGCGCGTCTTCCGCCCGCCCGGCCGAGTAGGCCGCTATGGGCCGCAGCGCGGCCACGGCCACGGCCATGCCCGGCTCCTCCTCCACGGGGATCTCCGGGATGAGGTCCAGGTAGTGCTGAGCGGCCTGGACGTCGCCGCGCATGAGGTTGTCACCGACGAGCCGCAGCCGCAGGGGCACCGCCGCGCGCAGCAGGGGATGCGGCATGCGGCTGAGCTCCGCCATGAGCAGGGCCAGCCCCTCGGCCGGCCGGCCGAGCATCCGATCCATCATGGCCGAGCGCCGGACCACCGATGCCCGTCGCGCATGATCGGAGTCGGGCAGCAACCGCAGCGCCTGCTGCGCCGTGCTCCTGCCCTCGTGCAGTTGGCCACTGATCGCCTGGAGCCTGGCCAGTTCCATGAGGACCTTCACCCGGTCCGGCTCCTCCTCCGGCATCAGGCGCAGCACCGCCTGCAGCCAGCGCGCGGCTGTGGCGGGAGCGTGTTCCTCCGCCGACTGCGCCGCCGACTTCAGTGTCCGGATTGCGCCGCCGTCGCCCGGCCGGGCCGACTGCACCAGGTGGTGGGCGCGCAGCGACGCCGGCGCGCCTATCTCGGCCAGGTACGCGGCGATGCGCCCGTGCGCCCGCACCCGCCAGCCGGCGCCTGCCGAGTCGTAGACCGCGCTCCTGACGAGGGGATGGCGGAAGCGGAAGCGACTCGCCGACCTGGCCGGGCGGATGACGTCGCGAGCGGCCAGCCGGTCCATGCTCTCGGCGACGGCCTCTTCCGGCAGCGCAGCGGCCACCTCCAGGATCGGCAGATCGAACTCCTCGCCCGCGACCGCCGCGCCGTGGGCCACCAGCAGCGCGTCGGGCGGCAGCGCGTCGAGTTCGAGCCTGAGCGCGCTACGCAGGTCGGCGGGCAGACCGCCCGGCATCGCCTCGGCCATGACCGGCGAACCCAGGTCGGCCAGGACCTCCAGATAGAACGGGTTGCCGCCGCTGACCTCGTACAACGCCTGTGATCGGGCGGGACCGGCCGCCGGGCCGAGAAATTCCTCCACTTCGGTACGGCTCAGCGGATCCACCGTCAGCCGGTGGGCGTGCTTGCCGGGCTGCACCAGTTTGGCCAGGTGGGCGGGGGCCTGTGCGGGACGGTAGGCCAGCGCCATGAGCACGCTGCCGTCGGGCGGATGGCGGATCAGATAACCGAGCAGCTCCGCCGACGCCTCGTCGGCCCAGTGCACGTCGTCGAGCACCAGGGCCAGACCCCTGGGAGCGGCCAGCTCCTCCAGTACACCCCTGACGGCCCGGTAGAACCGGTTGCGGGTGAAGGGACTCAGCTGCGCGTCGTCGGCCGGTTCGCCGGCCAGAGAGGGGAAGACGGAGGCCAGCAGGGAGATCGCCGGCCGGTCGAGGCGTTCGCCCAGCTCCTCACGCAGGCCGGCCAGCCGTTCGTCGAGGGCGTCGACGACCAGGGCGAGCGGTAGGTCGGACTCGTACTCCGAAGCCAATCCCCTCGCCGCGCACATGCCATGCTGCTCCGCCTTGGCCGTCACCTCATCCAGTAACCGTGACTTGCCCACGCCGGGTTCACCGGTCACCGCCAGGAGCTGGAAACGCCCGGCGAGAGTCGTTCTCAGCACACCGTCGAGCGCCGAGAGCTCGGCATGCCTTCCTACGAGCCGCTTGACTCGACCGTCCACGTACGACCTCCGGTTGCGCGAGATCAACGATCTTCAACTCTATTGCCTGTGCGGTTGCCTGACCACGCGGGTGTCAGGTGTTTTCGTGACTGTTGTCATCGCCCGGCCGTCGGCACTATTAAGTCACCGCCCCAAAGAAAGGGAAAAGAAAAATGAATTCTCCGTTCGGTCTGGGAATCGCACGCACCGTCCCCGCCGAGGCGACCGGCGAGCCGGCCGGCGCCTACGACGCCGGCCAGCAGGTGTGGGTCGGTGGCGAGGACGTCTCCGCCGGTTACTGCACCAAGTTCAAGGTGTGCGCCCTCGGCGGCTGCGTCACCTACAACCGGCAGCTCTGGGACACCGGCCCCATCGGCTGCTGACCCGCTGGGACAGCTCGGGGCGGACACCTTCGCGGCGTCCGCCCCGAGCTCCCCACCCCGTTCCATCCCTATTACGAACCGGCGGGCCGCAGAAATGCAGGAATCGCAGATATTGATATTCACGAACACCATGGATCCGCACGCCGACGTCGTCATCAAGAAACTGAACAGCTGGGGTCATGAACCTGTGCGGCTGAATTCCGACGACCTGCCCGACGCGGCGGTGATCCGTACGGCGCTGCGCGGCCGGCGCTGGACGGGCGGATTTCACATAATTGCCGGCGACCGGGTCGCCGACCTGGAGCGCGTGCGGTCGGTGTGGCTGCGCCGCCCCCACCCGTACGGGCCGTCGGCCGCGCTCGGGCCGCTGGAACGCGCCTTCGCCGTCGCGGAGCTGGAGCAGACCATGGGCGGGCTGCTCGCCTCGCTGGACTGCTACTGGATGAGCCGCCCGGGCGACGTCAGGGCGGCGAGCTGGAAACCCGAGCAACTACGGCGGGCCGCACGCATGGGTTTCGAGGTGCCGCGCACGCTCATCACGAGCGACCCGGAAGCGGTACGCGCCTTCCACGCCGAGTGCGGTGAAAGGACGATCTTCAAGAGCATGACGGGACCCGCCGCGCTCGCCTCCGTCGAGCCCGCCCCGGAGGCGGTGCCCGCACCGCCGACGGCCTTGGAGATGCCGACGACCATGCTCGGGGAGGCTGAGCTGGCGGCGCTGGAGGCCGTTCGCCTGACCCCCTGCCTGTTCCAGGAGTACGTCGACAAGGACAGGGAGCTGCGGGTGACCGTCATCGGCGACGAGGTCTTCGCCGCCGAGATTCACTCGCAGGCACGGCCGGAGACCGCGGTGGACCTGCGGCACTTCGAGGTGGACGTCCCCTACCGGGCGGTCCGCCTGCCGGACGAGGTGGCGGGACGATGCCTGGAGTTCGTGCACAGCTACGGCCTGACCTTCGGCGGGCTCGACCTCATCCTGACTCCGGACGGCCGCCACGTCTTCCTGGAGAACAATCCCATCGGCCAGTTCCTCTACATCGAGGAGCGGGTGCCGGAGCTGCGCATGACAGATGCGCTGGCCGGCTGCCTGGTCAACGCGGGGCGGCCGTCGTGAGCGGGCACGTGGTAGCCGACGTGCTGGCCGAGCTGGAGAGCGTACGCGGTGGCCGGGCGATCGCCCTGCTGGCCGACCGCCTCGACGCCACGCACGCCTACGCCCTGTACGAGTGCCTGCGCGGCCGCGAGCGTACCGAGCGCATCGACCTCGTGCTCTTCACCAGCGGAGGCGACGTTGACGCCACGCGGCGTATCGCCCTGCTGCTGCGCGAGCACGCCGATCGGCTGACCGTGCTCGTTCCCGACCACGCCGAGTCCGCGGGCACCCTGCTGTGCCTGGCCGCTGACGAGCTGGTGCTGGGTCCGATGGCGCAACTTGGGCCGATCGACCCGCACGTCTCCGCCGCGGGGGAGCAGGCCGCGGGTCCCGGCCGGATCTCCGCCGAGGACATCCGGCTCCTGCCCCGGATGGCCGGTGAGTGGTTCGGCCTGGACCAGAAGGCCGACCAGGTGCACATCTTCTCGGCCGTCAGCCAGCGGCTGTTCCCCACGACCCTGTCCACCTTCTACCGGGCCGACCGCAACATCCGCAGGGCGGCACGCGAGCTCATCGCCCTCCAGCGGCCCGGCCTGGCCGAGGAAGGACGTACCCGCGTCGTCGACGAACTGGTCTCCGGCTACGACAGCCACGGCCACGCCATCACACGTGCCGAGATCGCGCGGCTGGGGCTCGGGGTGACGATGCCGAGCCCGCGTGAGGAGGAGCTGATGTGGCGCTGCGCCGAGCCGCTGCGCGAGTGGCACACGCGCAGCGACGAGAACGGCGGCCTGCTCGGCATGGTCGCCGACGCCGAGGGCTTCCGCGCCCGCAGATTCTTCACCGCCCCCACACCCGACCAGCCGCCCCGCCCCTACTGGGAGTTCGACCACCCCGGAGGTGAACGCACATGCTGAGCCCCTTGCCCGAATACGCGCTGCTGTTCTTCCGCCTGAGCCTGACCCTGGTCTTCGTCCTGGCGGTCGTGGCCAAGCTGCGCGACCTGCCGGCCTTCACGAAGGCGACCGCCGACCTGTCGGGCCTGCCCGCCCGCGCGGCCCGGCCCGCCGCGACCGCGGTGGTGCTGGCCGAGGCCACCGCCGCCGTGTCGATCGCGGCCGGCGGCGACGCGCTGACGTGGGGGCTCCTGCTCGCCGCGGGTCTCCTGCTGCTGTTCTCCGCCCAGCTCACGCTGGCCCTGCTGAGAGGGCGCAGCGTTTCCTGCAACTGCTTCGGCCGCAGCACGCAACCCATCTCGGCGCTCGACCTGCTCCGTAACGCCGGGCTGATCGCCTGCGCCTGCGCCGCGCTCGTTCTGCAGCTGCTGACGCCGCACCAGAGCGTCGTGCGTACCGACGCGCTCGCGCTTGTCGCGGTGATGGCCCTGCTGTTCGTCACTGTCTGGCTGCGCCTGCCCGATGTGAGCCTGATCCTGCGCCCGGCGCGGCAGGCGGCGGCCGCGAAAGAGAGCCTCTCATGACCACGACCACGATGTTCGCCCTCACCTGGGCCGTCCTGCTCGGCTCGGTGGCGCTGACCCTCTTCATGGCGGCCAAGCTCAGGTTCGTGCTCGACCCCTTCCGCCATCAGCCGGCCGACCTGACACTTCCTGAGGGCGCGTCCGCGCCGGCCTTCTCCGCGTCCACGCTCGACGGGGAGGTGCTGGACACCGAGGACTACGCCGAGCGCGCCTTCACCCTCGTCTTCGTCTCCCACCACTGTCCGAGCTGCCACGAGCACCTCCCCCACATGAAAGCGCTGTGGTCGCTGGCCGCGTCGGCGGGGAGCGAACTGGTGATGGTGGTCTTCGACGAAGAGTCGGGAAGCCGTGCCGAGGCCGAGCGCATGGTCGCCGAACACGCCGTCCCGGCCCGGACCGTGCTGGCCGCGCCGGGCCACCCCTTGCGCGAGCTCTACAACCCGCGGCAGGCCACGCCGCTGTACTGCCACGTGGAGTCGGGCGTGGTGCGCGGCAGCGGCCCGCTCGGTTCGCAGGGCTGGCAGAACCTCGTACGCGGCTGGCAGGCGGACGTCGTAGGTGCACGATGACAGCGGCGTGGGAGTGCGAGGCGGCCGTCAAACGGTTCGCGGAGCGGACGGCCGTCGACGGCGCGACATTCCGCTGCGCGTACGGGCAGATCACCGCGCTGCTGGGGCACAACGGGGCCGGCAAATCCACGCTGTTCAAGGCGGCGGCCGGGCTCGTACGGCTCGACGCGGGCGCCACGCTGGTCGGCGGCCACGCGCCCGGCAGCACCCAGGCCCAGCAGACGGTGTCCTACATGCCGGAGCAGCCCGACCTGTACCCGGGAGTGTCGGTCTGGGAACACATCACCTTCGTCGCCCTGGCCTACCGGTTGCGCGCATGGGAGCCCCGCGCCCGCGAGCTGCTGGAGCGGTTCGAGCTCACCGACCGGCGTGACGCGCTGCCCCACGAGCTCTCGCAGGGGTTGAGGCGCCGGCTCGCCCTGGTCATGGCGCTGTTGCACGGAGCCGAGGTGTTGCTGCTCGACGAGCCGTTCAACGGCCTGGACCCCCACAGCGCCATGCGGTTGCGCGCCACCCTCACCGACCTGGCGGCGGGTGGTGCGGCCGTCGTGGTGGCCACCCATATCCTGCATGACGCACAGCGCATCGCCGATCACGTGATCGTGCTGGAGCGCGGGCGGGTCATCGCCGGCGGCGACCTGTCCAGCCTCGTGCGTCAGGCGGGGCTGGCCGGGCAGACCGGGCTCGAGGACGTCTATCTCGCTCTGACGGCGGAGAGCCGATGAACGAGTTCGCGGCCGCGAGCCGCGCCCTCGCCCAGCTCTCCTTCGCCGCCTGGTCCCGGCGGGTGCGGCAACTTCGCCCGTGGCGGATGCTGTTGCTGGCCGCAGGGGCGGCACTGGTGGCCCTGCTCCAGTTGCGGATCACCGCGCTCGCACCTCCAGGCCAGGACGGCGTGGCCGACCGGGTCGTCACCGTCGCGCCGCTGATCCTGCCCCTGCTGTTGCTGACCGCGACGCGCCGCTCACCGCTGCGGCTGTCGACCGCCGACGCCTCGTGGTCGCTGACCGCTCCTGGAGGCGGCCGCGCCCTGCTGGCCAGGCATCTGCTGGCCGGGCCGGCACGTTTCGCGCTGATGGTCCTGGCCGCCGGAGCGCTGACCCGCTGGTGGGCGGGGTTCGACCCGATGTGGGCGTGGCAACCGGCCGCTGCCTGCGCCGTGCTGCTCCTGCTGTTCGGGCTGGTCGCCTGTGTACGCCACCTGCTGGCGCTGGGGCCCGCCCCGGTGCGAGTGTCCCTGCGTGTCGCCGGAGCGGCGTGGGCCGTGGCGATGCTGATCTCGTACGCCTCCGACCTGCCCGCCGCGGCCTGGGTACGGCTCGCGCCGCTCGTGCGGGGACTGGCCGGACTGCTGTTCGAACCGGCGCCAGGTTCCGCGCCGCTGCTGCTGGCCGGTCTGGCGTCTCTGATGTGCGCAGTGGCCCTCCTGATCGCCGTGGCCGACGGCTACCAGGAGCCCGCCGACGCGGCTGCGCGGGAGAGGGCCGGCGCGCAGGAGGTGCTGCGCGACTCCCACTCGGGCCAGGAGCTGGGAGCCGAGCGGTTCAGGACCGGGGTCGCCTCGCTGAGGCCACGTTCGGCACTCACCGGTGAGCGGGCGGTGTTCTACCGGGCGCTGGCGCAGGAGCGGCGGGTGCTGGCCGACCGCCTGGTCATGCCCGTCCTGCTCCTGGCGGCGGTGGCGGGACTCATGGTGGTGGCTCCCGCGTACGGCTGGGTGCCGCTGCTGCCCGCGGTGCCGCATCTGCTGGGCGAGCATCTCGTCGGAGGCGTGGCAGTCGAGCGCGACCACCACTTCGCGCAGGTGACGGGCATGCGGACGGAGCGGGTCCTGATCTGGGCCAACATCCTCCCAGTGGCGCGCACGGCCGTGGCGCTGGAGGTGCTGTGGTTGCCCCAGATCTTCTCGCCCGTGGTCGAGGCGCCCCTGTGGTGGGCCGGGGTGCTGCTGGCTCCGATCACCGCCGTGCTCGTCGGCGGCGCGGGCGAGCTGGCCGGCTCGCTCATCGACCCGATCGCCGCGAGGTTCACGGTCGCGCTGGCAGTGTGCGGGCTCGGCTGGACGCCGTGCGCGGTCCTGCTGGCCGCGGACACGCCACTGCCCATGGTGGTGGCGAGCCTGGCGGCGGCGGCGGTGGCGGTCTGGGCCGGTGCGGCCCTTGCCGCAGCTCCGCGCACACCGTGGCCGCTCCGCCGCCCCGGCGAGCTCAGGTCGTGAGTGAGGTGACGAAGCGGGACATGCCGGCGAGCCACCGGTCGGGGTCCTCGGCTTTGCGGCGTACGTACTCCGCCACCTCCGGATGCGGAAATATGTGGAACCGTTCCGCCGCCAGGCCGTCGATCACCGTGCCCGCCACGTCCGCCGGGTCCAGGACGGGCCCGGACGCGCTGACGGCCCTCGCGGTCAGGTGGTCGTCCTCCAGGCCCTGCTCCAGCATCGCCGTACGCACTCCCTGCGGGCACAGCACGCTGACCTTGATGCCTTTGGGGGCGTAGTGGATGGCCAGCCATTCGGCGAACGCGATCGCCGCCGCCTTCGTCACCGCGTACGGTGCGTCGCCGGGGCAGCTGATCAGCCCCGCCGCCGAGCAGGTGTTGAGCAGGTAGCCCCCGCCGCGAGCGATCATGGACGGTACGGCGGCGCGGGCGGCGTGGACGTGGGCCAGCACGTTGACCGCGTAGAGGCGGTTCCAGTCCTGGACGGAGGCGTCCAGGCCGTGGCCGTCGATGACGCCGGCGTTGGAGCAGAACAGGTCGACAGGGCCGAACGGGGTCTCGACGAGCGCGGCGACCTCCTCCTCGGACGACACGTCCACGCGTACGGCGGCCGCCCGGTGTCCGATCTCCGCGGCCACCGCGCTCGCCCCGGCGGCGTCGAGGTCGGCGACCACCACGCCCGCCGCTCCCTCCGCGGCGAACCTGCGGGCCATCGCCCTGCCGATCCCGCCGGCCGCGCCCGTGACGACGACGACCTTGTCCTGTACGCGCATTCGTGCTCCTCCCGAGCCCGAGCCCGGTCCAGCCGGAACCCGAGCCTGTGCCTGAGCCGGCCGACCGGCACCAGAACATGATTCTAATGCGGCGGAACCGGCCGCAGATGAGAGTTTTCTCATCTGGACCTCAGCGTGGTCTCCTCAAAGGCCGTCATGCTCGACCCCATGAAGCAGCGGGGAACGGTGATCCTGCTCGTCCTGGCGGCGGCAGCGGCGGGATTCATGTCGGTGGGGCTGGTGCAGGCGTCCGAGGAGCCCGACCTGGGTGGGCCGGTCGTGGTGACGCCCTCATCCGACGGGCGCAGCGCGTACGACCCCCGAACCTCAGAACCTCGCACGTCCGAAACCGCCCCGAGCGGTCAGAAGACCTCCGAGCCCGCAGTCTCCGGCTCGCCGTCCAAGAGCCCGGAACCCCGCCACAGCATGGGCCCCACCCCGCGCACGACGAAGGCGCAGCCGGTCAGACCGCCTTCGCCGAGACCGGGCGGGGGCGATGACGACGATGATGGTGACGACGACGACGATGATGACGACTGACGGGGAGGGCGCATGAGGGTGAGCGCCCGTGCCCGGATCGTGGGCTGGATGCTCGCCGTCGTCGGACTCGCGCTCTCAGTGTCGATCTTCGCGACCTGGTCCGTCCTGCTGGCCCGGCTCGACAGCCGGATCAACCTCGAGATCAGCAACGAGGTGGACAAACTGCGCGCCTACGTCCACCCGGAAAGCGGTCACTCCTTCACCAGACTCGACGACCTGCTCGACGGCTACCTGTCGGTCAACACGCCCGACCGGTGGGAGACCTTCTTCAGCATCGTCGACGGCGAGGCCCACAAGGTCACCGCCATCCCGCCACCCGTGCGCCTCGACGCCGACGCCGAGCTGGTCGCCGACCTGGCCGAGGCCACCGAGGCCGAGCGCGGCACGGTGGACAGCGCGCAGGGCCCGGTGAAGTACGCCGTGATCCCCGTACGCGTGCAGGGCGATCCCCGCCAGGGCCACCTGGTCGTGGCGATCTTCTACGAGCGGCACCGCGACGAGATCGTGGAGGCGGTGAGCACGCTCGGGTTGTCCGCGCTGGCCGCGATGGCGTTGTCGGGCGGCGCCGGCTGGCTGGTGGCCGGGCGGGTGCTCGCCCCGGTACGGCTGGTCAGGCAGACCGCGGAGCAGATCAGCGACTCCACCGACCTCACGCGCCGGCTCGACGTGCCCGGCAACGACGACGTGGCGGCGCTGGCAGGAACGTTCAACCACATGCTCGACCGGCTGGAGCGCGCGTTCGTCGGTCAGCGGCGGTTCCTCGACGACGCCGGCCACGAGCTGCGCACCCCGATCACGGTCATCCGCGGTCACCTGGAGCTCATGGGCGACGACCCCGCCGACCGCGCGGAGACCATCGCCCTGGTCACCGACGAGCTCGACCGCATGAACCGCATCGTCGACGACCTGCTCACCCTCGCCAAGGCCGAGCAGCCGGGCTTCCTCACGGTCGACGACGTGGAGCTGGCCGACCTGACGGTCAGCGTGGTCGCCAAGGCCCGTGCGCTGGGCGAGCGCCGGTGGCGGGTCGACGAGGTGGCCGAGGCGGGGATGCCCGCCGACCGGCAGCGGCTCACGCAGGCGCTCATGCAGCTGGCGGCCAACGCCGTGCGCCACACCGCCGACGGCGACCTGATCGCCGTCGGGTCCGCCGTTCGCGACCAGTACGTGGAGCTCTGGGTGCGCGACAGCGGCCCGGGAGTGCCGCCCGCCGAGCGCGAACGCATCTTCGGGCGGTTCGTACGCGGCAGTGGCCGCACCGGCGCCCA
The DNA here is from genome assembly GCF_009908215.1 of Nonomuraea sp. K271. NCBI lineage: Bacteria > Bacillati > Actinomycetota > Actinomycetes > Streptosporangiales > Streptosporangiaceae > Nonomuraea > Nonomuraea sp. K271. The sequence continues at coordinate 39,945 of NZ_JAAAHR010000018.1, forward strand.
CGACGGCGCCCACGACGGGGCCGGCCTCGGGCTGGCCATCGTCAAGTCCATCGCCGAGGCCCATGGAGGCGACGTGAAAGTGACGGAGGCTCCGGGCGGAGGAGCCAAATTTGTCATGACGCTGCCGCTGCGGCAGCTGTGGAGGCAGTGGTGAACCGTATTCTCATCGCCGAGGACGAGTCCAGGATCGCTTCCTTCGTGGAGAAGGGGCTGCGGGCCAACGGCTTCGTGACCGCCGTGGTCGGCGACGGGGTCGTCGCGTACGACCTGGCCTGCGGGGGCGGGTTCGACCTGCTCATCCTCGACATCGGGCTGCCCCTGAGCGACGGGTTCACGGTGCTGCGGCGGCTGCGCGAGTCGCGGGTCACCATGCCCGTGATCATCCTGACCGCGCGTGACAGCGTGAGCGACACCGTGGCGGGGCTGGAGGGCGGCGCCGACGACTACATCGCCAAACCCTTCGCCTTCGAGGAGCTCCTGGCCAGGGTGCGGCTGCGGCTGCGCGCGGAGCGCACACCCGAGGTGACCGTGCTGCGGGTGTCGGACCTGTCACTCGACCTGCGCACGCGGCGGGCGTACGTCGGGGACCGCGCGGTCGACCTGTCGGCCAGGGAGTTCGCGCTGGCGGAGATCTTCTGCCGTCACCCCGACCAGGTGCTGACCCGCGAGCAGCTGCTCAGCCACGTGTGGGGCTTCGACTTCGACCCGGGCTCCAACGTCGTGGACGTGTACGTACGCTATCTGCGGCGCAAGATCGGCGCCGAGCGCATCGAGACCGTGCGTGGCACCGGATACCGGATGAGAGCCGCCTAATCATCACCTCACGGTTGCTTCACCCCCTACGTAGAGGCTGTTCATCGACGGCACTACAGAGGGAGAAAACGTGGCAACCGGGTTGGTGATGGACCTCGCGGCGATCGTCGCGCTGGCCTACGGGCTCTACTATCGGCGGCACCACCGGCGCGACCTGCTGTTCGCCTACGTGGCGCTCAACGTGGGCATCTTCGCCGTGGTGTCCCTGCTGCTCGTCCAGCGCGTCGACATCGCGGTCGGGTTCGGGTTGTTCGGGGTGTTGTCGATCATCCGGCTGCGGTCCAGCGAGATCACCCAGCAGGAGATCGCCTACTACTTCATCGCGATCGTGCTGGGGCTGGTCAACGGCCTGGCCGGGGCGTGGCCGATGACCGCGCTGCTGCTGAACGGCGTGCTGCTGGCGATCATGTACGTCGCCGACCACCCCCGGCTGCTCGGCCGCACCCGGCAGCAGGTCGTGACGCTGGACGTCGTGCACGCAGACCCCGATCTGCTCCGCGCCGACCTGGAGAGCCGGCTGCGCGCGCGGGTGCTGCACTGCGTGGTCACCCAGGTCGACTACGTGCGTGACGTGACCGTGGTCGACGTGCGCTACGCGGTGCCGAAGGCGGCGCCGAGCATGATGGGGGTGCGGCGATGACGGACGCGGACGTGCTGCTCGCCGGGGTGGCCGCGGCCGCCAGGCCGGTCGGGCTGGCGGACGTGCCCGAGCTGATGAGCCGGGTCGACCGCAAATATCTCGTGACGGGCACGACCATGGCCCGGCTGGCGGGGGAACTGGGGGACCGGTTCTCCGTGCTCCGCATCGGCGGCAGACGGCAGTTCCGCTACACCTCGACCTACTTCGACACCCCCGACCTGCTCACCTTCCGCCAGCACCGGCAGGGGCGGCGGCGCAGGTTCAAGCTCCGTACCCGCACCTATCTGGACGGCGGAGGGCGGTGGCTGGAGCTCAAGCTCAGCGGCGCGCGCGGCAGCACCGACAAACACCGCATCCCGTACGACGGCGTGCCCGCGCACGTCCTCACCCAGGAGGCGCGCGACTTCGTGCACAACACCCTGGTCGGCGAGTTGCGTCTCACCCCGCCCGCCGCGCTCGGGCCGGTGCTGTCCACCGACTACCGGCGCGTGACGCTCATCGACCGGGCGGGCGCGGCCCGGCTCACCTGCGACACGGGGCTGCTCTGCCACGACGGGCACCGGCGCGTGCCCGCCCGGCGCGACCTGGTGCTGCTGGAGTCGAAGTCGGCCGACGGCAGGGCCCTGGTGGACAGGGTGCTGCGCGGGATGGGGGTGCGGCCGGTCAGCGTGAGCAAGTACTGCATCGGGATGGCGGCGATGCGGGAACTGCCCGGCAGCAACCGCTGGCGTCCGGTGGTGCGGCGCTATCTCGAGCCCCAGGGGGAGATTTCCTGTCTCAGCCAGGTGGCATAGTGATCGCCCATGGACGAGTCGATGCGACAGGCGCTCGCCACGCACATCCACGTGGAGGTGGCGATCGGGCGCCGCACGTTCGAGCAGGTGGTCCGTGGCGCCGTGGACGTCTGGGGGCGGGAGGTCGACGATCACGATCTCTTCGTGCGCACGGCCGGGGAGATCGCCGGGCGCGCGTTCGCCGATCACCTCGCGGCACAGGCGGCCTGGCCGGAGGTCACCGAAAGCGACCGGCTGAGCATGGCCATGATCGACCTCGCGATGGCCGGCATCCTGTCGCGCGAGAGCTACACCGACTGCCTCAACTGCGGGACCACGGAGATCGGGGGCGAGCTCGCCAAGCTCCCCGGCATGCGCGGCTACACCTTCTACCACCAGCAGGACGCCCAGGCGGCGGCCGGGGGCGGCGGGGTCATGCTCGCCTACGGGGCCACCGGCGACGGCGACGCCACCACGATCGGAGCGGAGATCGTGGCGGCCTGCCGGCGCCGCGGCCTGGAGGCCGAATGGGACGGCGACGCCCGGCAGCGCGTCCACGTGCCGGTCGACTGGCGGCGGCGGCGCTTCGGGCCGCTGGCCGGCCACCCGGGCGCGCCGACGCCGCCCGGCGGACCCGCCGTGCCGGTCACCTTCTGCGACTACACCTCGATCTCGGGCGACGACCCTGTGGACATGTCCGTGCAGGAGTGCCGCGACCTGCTGCTCTGGCTGACCCCGCACGACGGCAACTTCGCCTGCTACCGAGGGCGGTCGGGGCCCACCCTGCAGTTCATGTGGGAGACGGGGATGCGGCTGTGGGCGGAGACGCCCGATCTCGCGGCGCGGTGCTCGCGCGGGCGGCACGTTACCGTGGACGAGGCGCTGGAGCTGATCACACTCCACGTCAGGGACGGCGGGATCGCGCCGGAGGATCTCGGGGAGGCGCGGACGGTGCCGTGGTGAGCGTGCGCGACATGATCCGCCTGACCGTCTCCTCCAGGGAGCTGGTCTGGTCGATGACGATCTCGCCGGCGCCGGGGAGCAGGTCGCGTTCGACGTACCAGTCGCGCATCATGTCCGCCCCGAACTCCCTGCTCTGGGGGCGGGTGGCGTGGCGTCGCAGGGTCTCGTCGAAGGAGACGTCGAGGTAGAAGAAGTGGCTGCGGTCCGGGTGGTCGCGGCGCAGAGCGGTCAGCATGTCGCCGTATCTGCCGGTGGTGAGGATGCCCTCCAGGATGACGTGGTGGCCGTGGTCGAGGGCGTAGCGGGTGATGGTGTCGATGAGGCCGATGTTCACGCCGCCGGGCTGGTCGAGCTCGCGCAGGATCTCGCGGCGCACCACGTCCTGGCTGACGATGGCCAGTCCGCGCCGGTCGTAGGCGTCGCGGATGGCTCGCGCGACCGTGGTCTTGCCCGAGCCGGAGTTGCCGCGCAGGACGATCAGCTGGGTCTGGTCCGAGCGTCCACGCACCGCACCAGGCTAGCCGTCCCGCCGCATCCGTTTATCCGGGACCTGGCCGGTGATAGGCACCGTAACGACCTGCAGCGATGGCCGCCCCGGGGGAAGTCTTCATGCTTGACCGCATCCACCAGATACCGGCCGTCCTGCTGGGCGCCGACGACTATCTCGACGACTTCTGGCCGAGCTACCGCCGGACCGACGACGTGGTGTGGAAACTCCAGCGGGTGCAGGGCTTCGACGCGGCAGCGGGGCCGGGCGCGCTGGTGCAGGGCGACTGGGAGCGCTCGCTCAAGCTGGCCGGCGACGGGCGGGCCGCGGCGGCGGGGTTCGCGCGCAGGCGGCTGCGGATCGTCGAGCCGTGCATCACCTCCTACCTGCGCTGGGAGATGCACGTGCTGGCCTCCCGCGGCCAGGTGCGCGAGGAGGTGCGGGTGCTCGCCGCCCAGCAGGTGGCCGACCTGGAGATCGACCGGCGACTGCCCGAGCTGGTGGTGCTGGGGACCTCGGTGATGTACGAGGTGACGTACGACGCCCTGGGCGCCCACAGCGGCGCCCGGCGGATCGACGACCAGGGGGTGATCGCCGCCTGCCGGGGTGAGCTGGACAAGCTGTTCGCCGCGGGGGAGACGCTCGAAGGGTATTACGAGCGCGAAATCGTCCCGCTCACCGCACCACGGGTGCCGACCTGACCAGCGCGGCGCTCATATTCCGACGAGGTGTACCCGATCTCCGCAGAGCTTCCATGCCCCGGTGGCGAGCCTCGGCCACATGGGCGACCGTGGGCTCATGATCGTCAAGCAGCCTGGAGAGACCCTCGCAATCCAGGACGAGGGTCCCCTCGTGGCTCAGCTTGCGGGGGGCCGCTGCGCCGCATCGTCGAATACTTCGTTGAAAAGCTGGAAAAAAGTCCGGCCGACACTAAAGGGGCAGGTCGCCGGTGGCGGAGGCGGTGGAGCCGGTGGCCTGGTAAGCGGCGATGGTGCGTTCGGCGATGCGCATCTGGTGGATCTCGTCGGCGCCGTCGGCGAAGCGGGCCCAGCGGGCGTGCTGGAACATGTGCGCCAGCGGCGTGTCCGTCGAGTAGCCGAGCGCCCCGTGCACCTGGATGGCCCGGTCGATGATGCGGTTGAGGCTGTTCGCGACGAAGTGTTTGGCCATCGAGACCTCCGTGCGGAAGTCCTCGCCCTTGTCGATCTTCGAGGCGGCGTGCAGCACCATGAGTTTGCACTGGTAGAGCTCCATGGCCGAGTCGGCGATGAGCCACTGGATGCCCTGCTTCTCGGCCAGCAGGGAGCCGTGGCTGTAGCGGGTGAGCGCGCGGCCGACCATCATGTCGAGAGCCGTCTCCGCCTGTGAGATCCAGCGCATGCAGTGGGCGAGCCTGGCCGGGCCGAGGCGGTACTGGCCGAGGCGGTGGCCGTTGCCCCGGCCGCCGAGGATCTGGCTGTCGGGCAGCCGCAGGTCCTCGATGACGATCTCGCTGTGGCCGGTCGAGCCGTGCATCGTCTCGACCTCGCGCACGTCGTTCCAGCCGGGGTCGGGCAGGTCGACGAGGAAGGCGGTGTTCGCGCCGCGCGAGCCCTCGGGCACGTCCTGCTCGGTCCTCGCGATGAGGATGGCGAAGTTGGCCCGGCGGGCGTTGGAGATGAACCATTTGTGGCCGTTGATGACCCACTCGTCGCCGTCGCGTACGGCGGTCGTCCGGATCAGGGTGGGATCGGAGCCCGCGACCTCCGGCTCGGTCATGGCGAAGCACGACATCTTGGTGCCCTCCAGGAGGGGCCGGAGGTACTTCTCCTTCTGTTCGTCGCTCGCCCAGTGCAGCAGCGTGTGCATGTTGCCCTCGTCGGGGGCCTGGCAGTTGAGCACCCACGGGCCGATGCGGATCTTGGCCGCCTCCGACTGCACCATGGCCAGTTCGACGTGGCCGAGGCCCATGCCGCCCCATTCCTTCGGCATGTGTGGCAGCCACAGCCCTTCGGCCTTGGCCAGGGAGCGCAGGTGGAAGATCGTGCGGAGGTAGGCGTCGCGGTCTCCCTCCTCCAGTTCCTCCATGGCGGGCGCGACGGTGCCCTGGATGAAGGCGCGGACCCGCTTGCGGATCTCCTCGTGCTCGGGGGCGAGGGTGAAGTCGATGGCCATGCTGCTCCTTATGGTCAGTCAGGTGAGTCGGTGGGGTGGTGGCAGGCGAGCCAGTGGTCGTCGCCGACCTGCCGGATCCGGGGCTCCTGCTCGACGCATCTGGCGGACGCGCGCGGGCATCGCGTACGGAACCGGCACCCGCTCGGCGGGTCGACCGGCGAGGGCGGTTCGCCGCTGATCAGGGTGTCGGCCGGCGGAAGGTCCAGGCCGCCGCCGGGGATGGAGGCGATGAGCGCCCTCGTGTACGGATGGGCGGGCCGGGAGATCAGCTCGGCGCTCGGCGCCAGTTCGCACACCTTGCCCAGGTACATCACCATGATGCGGTCGCTGACGTTCTTCACCACGGCCAGGTCATGGGCGATGAACACGAGCGTGAGCCGGTAGCGGTCCTTGAGGTCCTCCAGCAGGCCGAGGATCTGCGCCTGCACCGAGACGTCCAGCGCCGACACGGGTTCGTCGCAGATCACCACCTCGGGGTCGAGGATGAGCGCCCTGGCGATCGAGATGCGCTGGCACTGGCCGCCGGAGAACTCGTGCGGCCTGCGTACCGCCGCCGCCTCCGGATCCAGGCCCACGGCCTCCAGGACCTCGTCCACCCGGTCGCCGGGCAGGCCCCACACACGGGGGCCCTCCCCGACGATCTCGCGGACGCGGCGGCGCGGGTTCAGGGACGAGATGGGATCCTGGAAGATCATCTGGAGGCGGCGGCGGGTCCTGCGCAGCGCCTCGCCGCGCAGCGCGGTCAGCTCCTGCCCGTCGAGCCGCACGGAGCCGGACCGCGGCGGCGGGAGCTGGACCAGCGCCCTGGCGGCGCTGGACTTGCCGCAGCCGGACTCGCCGACGATCCCGAGCGTCTCGCCCCGCGCCAGGTCGAAGCTCACGCCGGAAACCGCCCGCACGGTACGGCCGCGCCCGGCGGGGAACTCCACGACCAGATCCTCCACCCGCAGCAGCACCTCGTCACGGGGACGCAGGTGCGCGTTTCCGCTACCGGCCACCGCTGTCCGCCCCTTCCTTGACGGCCTGCGCGTGCTCGCGCGGGTACCAGCAGGCGTAGGAGCCGGTCAGCGGCGGCGCCTCCTTCGCGCAGCGCTCCCGCGCGTACGGGCAGCGCGGCTGGAAGGCGCACCCGCGTGGCAGGTCCACCAGGTCGGGCGGCCGGCCGGGGATGACGCGCAGCCGGTGGTGCACCGGATCCGTCAGCTTGGGCGCGGCCTGCAGCAGCGCCTCCGTGTACGGCATCCGGGGCCGGGCGAACACCTCCGCCGCCGGGCCCCGCTCCACGACCTTGCCCGCGTACATCACGATCACCTCGTCCGCCCACCGGGCCACCACCGACAGGTCGTGGCTGACCAGCACCACCGCCATGTCCCGCTCCTCGCGCAGCCGGTGCAGCAGCCGCAGCACCTGATCCTGGATGGTGACGTCGAGCGCGGTCGTCGGCTCGTCGGCGAACAGCACGTCCGGCCCGCATGACAGCGCCATCGCGATCGTCACCCGCTGCCGCATGCCGCCGGACAACTGGTGCGGGTAGCGGCGCAGGGTGCGCTCGGGGTCGGGGATGCCGACGGAGGCCAGCAGCCGCGCGGCCTCGGCGCGGGCCTGCCGGCGGTTCATGCCGAGATGCACCCGCAGCGGCTCGGTCACCTGGGTGCCGATCGTGCGTACGGGGTTCAGCGCCGTCATCGGGTCCTGGAACACGGTCCCGAGCCGCCGCCCGAGCACCGAGCGCATCCGGGCGGGGCTGTAGCCGGTCAGGTCGTCGCCCAACAGGTAGACGTGCCCGCTCCTGACGGACGAGCCGGGCAGCAGGCCGAGGATCGAGCGGATCAGCATCGACTTGCCGGAGCCCGACTCGCCGACGATGGCCAGCGTCCGGCCGCGGCGCAGGGTGAAGGAGACGCCGTCCACGGCCTTGACCACGCCGCGCGGGGTGACGAAGTGCGTACGCAGGTCCTCGGCCTGAAGCAGGCAGTCGGCGCGCACCTCGTGCTCGGCGGAAGGGGCGGCGGCGGCCTGGCGCACCGGCTCCAGGCCGCTCTCCCGCACGTCCGTCAGCGACCTGAGCCGGTCGCCCACCAGGTTGAACGAGAGCACGGTCAGGAACATCACGAGCGAGGGCGCCAGCACCACGTGCGGCGCGCTGTCCAGCAGCGTGCGGCCCTCGTTGATCAGCCCGCCCCAGGTGGGGGTGGGCGCCTGGACGGACAGGCCGAGGAAGGCGAGGCTGCCCTCGGCGACCACGACCACGGCCATCCCGATGAACGCGTACGACGCCGCGGGCACGGCCACGTTCGGCACGATCTCCCGCCACAGGATGCGCCGGTCGCGGGTGCCGAGCACGCGGGCGGCCAGCACGAACTCGCGCTCGGCGTAGGTCAGCGTGGCGCCCCTGATGAGCCTGACCCAGGACGGCACGCCGAGCACGCCGAGGACGATGAGCACGTTGCGCAGGCTGGCCCCGGCGAAGGCCACCACGGCCAGCGCGAACACCAGCGCGGGGAAGGCCTGCGCCACGTCGTTGACCGCCATGATGACCGCGTCGGTGGCGCGGCGGCGGTAGCCGGCGAGGATGCCGAGCGGCGCGCCGATGCCGAGGCCGAGCAGCACCGCCCCGACGCCCACCCCGAGCGAGACGCGGGCGCCGTGCACGACCCTGCTGAGCACGTCACGGCCGAGACCGTCGGTGCCGAACGGGTGCGCGGCGCCGGGCCCCGAGCGCGGCGGCCCGGCCAGCGTCTCGTCGTAGCGGGCCAGCGGCAGCACGTCGGCCAGGACGGCGGCCAGCAGCACCAGCCCGATCCAGCCGGCGGCGGCCCAGAACCCCCACCCCAGCCGGCCCCTCCACCGGCTACGCACGCCGGATCCTGGGATCGACGGCGGCGTACACCAGGTCCACCGCGAAGTTGACCGCCACGTAGCCGACCGAGATCAGCACGACGCCTCCCTGAACCGTCAGGTAGTCGCGGGAAAAGATGGAGTCGACGATGAGCCGCCCGACGCCGGGCAGGCCGAAGAGGGTCTCGATGATCACCGTGCCGCCGATGAGCGCGCCCAGGTTGAGCCCGACCGCGGTGATCAGGGAGATGGCCGACGGGCGCAGCGCGTGCCGCCACAGGATGCGGCGCGGCGACAGGCCGCGGGCGCGGGCCAGCGTGATGTAGTCCTCCTGGAGGGTGGCGATCAGGTCCGTACGCAGCAGCCGCGCGTAGACGGCGAGCTGCCCGCAGCCGAGCGTGATCGCCGGCAGGATCACCGAGGTGAGGTTCCAGCCCAGGTCGAGCGAGATCGGGGTCCAGCCGGTGGCCGGCACCACCTGCCAGGTGACGGCGAAGACCAGGATGAGCAGCACGCCCAGCACGAAGACCGGGGTCGACAGCAGCGCGAAGCTGAGCGCGGTGAGCACCTGGTCCAGGGCCCGGCCGGCGCGGCGGGCGGCGGCCACGCCCACGGGAATGGCCAGGCCCAGCGCAATGATCTGCGCCGCGACCAGCAGCTCCAGGGTGACGGGCAGCCGCTCGGCCAGCTCGCTCGCGACGGGCATCCGGGTGATGTACGACTCGCCGAAGTCGCCGGTGACGAGCCCGCCGAGCCACCCCAGATAGCGCACCAGGAGCGGCTGGTCCAGCCCGAGGTCCTGCCGGACCTGCGCGCGGGCCTCTTCGGTCGCCGACAGGCCGAGGATCTGCGTGACCGGGTCGCCGGGCAGCAGGTCGAGCAGCGCGTACGACAGGAAGGTCACGACGAGCAGGACGACGACGAGCCGGACCAGCCGGTGGACGACGATCACTGCGCGTCGACCCAGAGCTGCGCGAACGGATGGTAGGGGATGGGCGACCCGGTCAGCGGCAGGCCCGGCTCGCCGTCGGGCAGCCGGTGCTCGCCGATGCCGTGCACCTTCGTGCGCGCCACGATGGCCCCGGTGTTCAGGTGGTCGACGAACACGTACGGCACCAGCTCGCGCAGCCGCTGCTGCACGGTCGCGTACGCCTTCTTGCGCGCGGCCTCGTCCGGGTTGGTGCGCCCGACGTCGAAGGCGTCGCTGAGCTGCTTGTCCTTGAAGCGGGAGAAGTTGAGCGACACCTTGCCGACGGGCTGGGAGTAGGCCTGGTGCATCCAGATGTACTCGCCGTCGGGGTCGGGGGAGGAGAACTGGGTCCACACGGTGGCCACGAAGTTGCCGGTGACGGCCCGGTTGATCAGGTCGGCCTGGTCCGCCTGCTTGATGGTGACGTCGATGCCGGCCTTGCGCCACATGTCCTGGGCCAGCTCGATGCCCTGCATGGTGTTCGGGTCGGGCGTGGAGATCATCTCGAAGCGGACGGGGCCCTTCTCGGCCTCCACCTCCTTGACCAGCGCCGCGGCCCTGGCCGGGTCGTAGGCGGGGTAGCCGCCGCCCTCGGCGTACCACTTGGAGTCCTTCGTCCACGGGCCGTCGGCCGGCTCGGTCATTCCGCCGCGCAGGGTCGAGATGACGGTCTCGCGGTCGGTGGCGTGGGCGAGCGCCTTGCGGACGCGCAGGTCGTCGAGCGGGGGCACGGTGGTGTTGAGCATGAACATGTACTCGGCCACGGCCATGCCCTCCGAGCGCCGGACGGTGTAGGCGTCCTTCTGGGCGGCGTACTTGGTGAGGTCCTCGTCGCGTGAGGTGCCCATGGCGTCGATGCCGCCGGCGTCGAGCGTCTGGGCGCGGGTCTGGCTGTCGGGCAGGATGCGGAACTCGATCTCGTCGAGGTAGGGCAGGCCCTGACGCCAGTAGCGCGGGTTGCGCGTGACGACCATGCGGTTGTCCGGCACGTACTCCTTGAACAGGAACGGGCCGGTGCCCACCGGTTTCAGGCTGGCCGCCTTGGGGTCCTTGAGCGAGGCGGGCGGCACGATCATGCCGACCTGGGCGTCCAGGTAGTACGGGAAGGCCACCCACGGCTGCTTGAGCACGACCTTGACGGTCATCGGACCGGCCAGTTCGATCGCCTTCACCGGCGCCAGCACGGCGGCGTTGAGCGGGGAGGCCTTCTGCGCCTCCAGGTTGGCCCTGACGACGTCACCGGTCAGGGCGAGGCCGTCGGAGAACGTGATGCCCTCCCTGATGGTGATCGTCCACTCGTCGTGTGCCTCGTTGGGGGTGAGCGATTCCGCCAGGTTCGGTTTCCAGTCGCCGTTGGCGTCCACGGCCGTCAGGGTCTCGATGACCGTGCCCGCCATGCTGTAGCTCTGCCCCGCGAACTGGTCGGTGACGGGGTTGAACCCGTTGGCGTCCGCGCTCAGCCCGTACACCAGGCGCCCGCCCTGGACGGGGCCGGACGTGCCCGCCTGCGGGGTGGCGACGGGGCGTTGCCCGCTGCACGCCAGCATCACCGCCGCTGCCAGAATCAACGTGGTCGGCGTCCTCCAGCGTTTCATCCACGCCTCCTCCCGGTAAGCCCCCCGAGAGCAATTTCACCGATAGTACTATCGGTGAAATTGCGCACAAGAGCCGCGGGAGAATCGTTACGGGAGGGGAGGGAGCACCGATGACGAGCACACCGCTCAGCAGGAGCGAGGCGAAAGACCTGACTCGGCGCAGGCTGATCAAGGCCGCGCTGGCGATCCTCGACGAGGAGGGCGAGGCCGGGCTGACCACCGTCAAGGTCGCCAAGGCCGCCGGCATCGCGCAGTCGAGCTTCTACGTGCACTTCAAGGACATGCAGGACCTGCTGCGGGCGCTCGCCGAGGAGGGCGGCCGGCGGCTGCGCGACTCCATGCGCGAGGCCCGCCGCGCCGCCCGCGAGGCCCCCGGCGACCTCGAACGCCACCGCGACACCTTCCGCATCCCGCTGGAGGCCAGCTGCCGCCACCCCGAGCTGCTGCGCATCCAGCTGCGGGCCCGGCACGACCCGTCGTCCTCGCTACGCGACTTCGCCACGGAGAGCGCCGCCGCCTACCGCGAGCACCACGCCGCCGACCTGGCCGCCCTCGGCTACACCGCCGACGACGAGCACGACAGGCGGCGGCTGGAGATGATCGCCGACGGCATCAACGCCGCCACCAACGCCCTGGCCATCGGCCACCTGGAGGGCCGCTACCCCGACCTCGACGAGGCTGCCGACATCCTGGTGGCCCTGTCGAGGGGCGCGCTGAGGCTGCTCAGATCCAGCTCAGGCCGCGACGAAGGCCCGCGTCCTCCCGAGGCCGGCCACCCGCCGCCACGCGACTGAAGCGCAGCGCCCGGCGGGCGGTACGTTGCCCGCCGCCGAGCCAGCAGGTCATCGCCGTAGACGATCTCATGCTGAATTGACTTATTCGCATAAGAGGTCTCATGGCGGTCATCGGTAGGCGAGTGCCTGAGTGAGATAGAGGTCGGCGTAGTCGCCACCCGCCCTGAGCAACTCGGCGTGGCTGCCCTGCTCCACCACCTGCCCATGGGACAACACCGCGATGTGGTCGGTCATGTGCACGGTCGAGAACCGGTGCGAGACCAGAACGGTCACCGCGCCCCGCTCGATGAAGTCGCGGGTCTGCTCGGCGTACAGCTCGAAGAGGTCGTGCTCCGCCTGCGGGTCGAGCGCCGCCGTGGGTTCGTCGAGGACGCGCAGCAGCGGAGTCTCACGCATGAGTCCACGGGCGAGTGCGACGCGCTGCCACTGGCCGTGGGAGAGTTCGGCGCCGCCGAAGGTCCGTCCGAGCTGCGTCCGCAGGCCGTGGGGGAGGCTCTCCACGATCCCCCCGGCGCCCGCTCGCCGCAGCGCCAGCCCGATCCGGGCAGTGTCGTCGATCCTGGACAGGTCGCCGGCGCCGACCGATTCGGCCACTGGGGTCTGCAGCTTGAGGAAGTCCTGCAGCGTGCCGGTGCACCCGGCCGCCCATACGGACGGATCGAAATCGCGCAGGTCGACGCCGTCCACCAGGATCGTGCCCGAGGTGGGCCGGTACACCCCGATGAGCAGCTTGATCAAGGTGGACTTGCCCGCGCCGTTGATGCCAACCAGGCCCAGCGTGCAGCCGGCGGGGATGGTGAGGTTCACGTGGTCGAGCACCATCGTGTCCGTTCCCGGATAGGTGAAGCAGACGTCGCGCAGCTCGATGCCGGCGGTCAGCCGGGCCGGCACGGCTGTCCCCGTAGGGTGTACGCCGTGTTCGGCGGCGTAGGTGAGGAGCCAGTGATGGTGCTCGGCCACCCGGCCGCCGTCGGCGACCAGGGCGATGGAATCGACCGCGCTCTGCTGCTGCCGTAGCTGACCGGCCAGCGAGATGATCAGCACCGCGTCGCCGGGAGTGGCCTGGCCGCGGGCCAGGAGCAGCCCCACGATCAGCAGCGCGCCGGCCAGCATGGAGAAGTAGAGCGCCCAGGCGCCGATCTCGCTACCCAGCCCGCGCAGCCGGGCCCTGGCCTCCAGGTCGGTCGCCTCCTCCCACAACGCGCGCGCGTGCCGGTCCAGCTCCGCGCCGTTGCCGGAGATCCAGACCTCCTTGGCGGGGTCAGGGTTCAGGCAGAGGTCGTGCAGCCTGCTCTCGCGGCGCAGCGACTCGGCCGTGGCGTCGAACGCCTGCCGCTGCATCCGCATGGCCCGGTTGGCCAGAGGCAGGATCGGCACGGCCGCCACCGCCAGGAGCGCGAGCGCGGGATGCACCCGGATGAGCAACCACAGGCTCAGCCCGATCCCGGCGAGGGTGGAGGCCGTGTGCGCCGCCGCCCAGCCGGTCTTCGACAACGCCAGCGTGCCGCGGCGCAACATGGCGATCCGGTCGAGGAAGTCCGCCCGCTCCAGGTGGGTGATGGTCGGGATCTTCGCCGCTGCCTCGGTGATCTCCTGCTCAAGCGCCAGCTGGATCCGGTCGCGCAGATCGTTGCGCAGGTTGTGGGTGAAGCGCCAGCCGATGAGCTGCAGCGCGTGGGCGGTCATCCCCAGCGCGACCGCGGCCAGCAGCCCGCCGAGCAGGTGGGCGCCGGCCGCGTCGACCAGATGCCGCTGAGCGTAGGCGATGCCGGCGGCCATCCCGGCCTGCAGCAGCACGAGCACGCCCCCTGTGATGCTCACGCGGCGGTCCGCGCGCAGGCCCAGCGCCAGGGTGTGCCGCGCCATCCGGGCGCTGTCCCGCAGTGTCATCGCGCCTCCTCGCCGCCCCCGCGAGCGTCGGGTCCCTGCTCGGAATCGACGGCCCCGCTACCGTCGGCCCGGCTGTCGGCGGCTCCGTTGACGGCGGCCCTGTCGTCGCCGGCCGTGGGCCTGTGGAATCTTGACGCCTGGAGCAGGAAGAGCCGGGTGTACGTAGAGTGCCCGGATCGCGGCGAGCTTCTGCCACTGCCCGCCTGATAGGTCACGGCCGTCGGCGCCGGTCCGCCACAGTTCGGTGTCGAGCCCCGATTCCAGCCGGTCCAGCACCGGCTGCGCGCCGCCCTCCCGTACCAGTTCCAGGAGTCTTTCGTCGTCGGTCGGCGCGGCTTCAGGAGCGGCCAGCGTGATGTTGTCGCGCGCGGTGAGCGGGTAGTGGACGAAGTCCTGGAACAGCGCCGTCATCCCGCGGCGCCACGCCGTGGCGTCCAGCGAGCGAAGGTCTGTGCCGTCGGCGGTGATGCGGCCCTCGGTGGGCTCGTACAGGCCGGCCAGGAGCTTCACCAGCGTGGTCTTGCCCTCTCCGCTGGCTCCGACGATCGCCAGCCGCTCGCCGGGGCGGATGGTCAGGCTCAGCCCTCGCAGCACGGGCACGGAGGCGCCCGGGTACCGGAAGGACACGTCCTCGAACCGCACCAGGGGTGCAGGGCCGCCAGGGGGAGCGCTTTCCCGAGGGGCGTGCCGATCCGGGCCGGTCAGGTCCTCCAGCTTCCGCAGTGCCGTCACCGCGGTCCTGCCGTAGTCGATGTCGTACGACTCCCCGCCCATCGCCGAGATCGCGAGGATCCCCCAGACCGCCACCAGGCACTGCGACAGCTCGGCGATGCTCAGCTCCCCCGCCCACGCGGCGAGCCCGGGGACCAGCAGGCCCAGTCCAGCGCACAGCGCCGCGAGCAGGAAAGTGGCCTTCTGGCTGCGCAGCACGCGCCGGCGGGTTCGCCAGTGGCCGGCCTCCCACGCGTGGTGCGCCGCCAGACGCCGCTCGCTCACCCACCCCGCCAAGCCGAACAGCCGGACCTCCTTGGCCGCGTCGGACCCTGCCGCCAGGTCCGCCCAGAAGTCGACCTTGCGCCGCTCGGGGGTCGCCGCGTCCTTGACCGCCTCCAGATGCATCCACTGCCGCCGGGTGATCGACCGGATCAGCACCGACAGCGCCAGCAGTGCCACCGCCAGCATGGGGAAGTACGCGGCCAGCACCGCCGCCATCGCCACCGCCGACATCGTTCGCGCGGTAATTCCCAGTTGGCCCACGGCAGCGGCTCCGGGAGAGCGTATCCGCCAGGTGAAGCCCTGGTCGCCGGCGCGCACGGCCACGTCGTGGAACTCCGGGTCCTCCAGGTGGGCGATGCAATCCGGGCGCAGGGCGATTCGCCGTACCCGGGAGCGCACCACACCGTCGATGCGCCTGCTCGCCGACGCCTTCAGCGCCCACCCGAGGACCTCGGCGGCCTGCCTGGCCAGCATCGCGGCCGCGAACCCCGCCACCGGCCACACCAGCGCTAGCAGGTCGGCCTCGGGAGACGCCGCCGTCATCGTATGCACCGCGTGACTGGCGAAGATGGCGGTCAAGGGGGCCGCGGCGATCGAGGTGGCCACCGTCGCGCACAGGGCGGCCAGCGTACGTGGGCGGCTGAAACGTAACAGCGCCAGCAGGCGTCTTCGTTCGTCGAAGGTGTCCTGTATCCGGGCCAGGCTCAGATCGCGCCAGGAGAATCTTGGATAGGCCGGCTGCGTGTCGGTCACCGTGTCTCGCCGTCCCCCAGGTCGACAGTCGGGGTGATCTTCACATGGGCTGCTCGATAGGTCAAGAAAATTCATAAGGCGTTAGATATGCAGCGTTGGAGAGGCGGGGTCGCCGGACTACACTCCAGCGGCCCCGCGCTATCGCAGCAGTTCGCCCGCGACGGACCCGGCGGCGGTGGCGTCCAGCCGGCCGTCGATCACCGCGGTGACGACGCGTCTGGTCAGCGTGTTCTCGACGAGCAGCGGCCGGTCCCACGCCAGCGCCTGGCCCACCCCCGGATACTCCTCGACGCGCACGAACCAGGGGTCGTCGCCGTCCTGCACGAACACGAGCGTCCAGTCCCGCCCCGCCGGGTCGGTGCCGGACAGGGCGATCCAGCGGTCGCGGCTGCCGTGCACCGCCCGTTCGTCCCCCGGCAACGTCGTCCGGGCGGTCGAGGTGCCGGGCGCGCGCCAGAAGAAACCGCCGTAGCCGGCGCCCGCGCGGCCCTTGGTGGCGGAACTGTTGATCTCCAGCGGCGCCCCGGTGAGGTTGGTCAGCGTGAAGGCGAAGTCCAGCGCCCAGGCGTCCTCCCGGATCGGCCGCACGGTGACCGTGCGCTCCTCGCGGGCCATCAGCCCGCCGCCGGGCCCGATCCACTCCAGCTGCTCGGCGAAACCGCCGTCGTCCAGCCGGGCGAACGCCGCGTGCCGCTGGACGCCGTGGTCGTCGAGCCAGGTGGGTCCCTGGTCCCTGACGTAGGTGCGGCCGCCCCAGAAGTTCGCCCCGCCGAGGTCCGCGACGGCCACGCCGGCACCGAGGTGGTGGACGTGGTCCTCGGGTCTGACCTCGGTCACCTCGACGCCGCCCAGCGTGCGCACCTCGTACAGGTAGGGGCGGGGCGAGTCGGTGGCCGGCAGGTCGGGCCGTGTCTCGTAACGGGCCACGCGGTGGTCGCCTGCCAGCAGCTCCACCCGGGTCCACGGCACGTCCAGCTCCGAGTAGAGCGCCAGCCGCTCGGCGCTGCGGGCGGTCACCTCGGCGATGCCCGGCAGGATTCGGCGCGCGACCTGGCCCAGGCCGTCCCGCTCCAGTTCCTGGTGCCGCTCGGGGATGGGCTGCGGCTCGGGAGCCAGCCGCACCGCGTCCAGCACCTGCGTGAACCGCTCCGTACGCTCCAACGGAACCAGCAGGGCGGCGCCCGTGCGTACGTGGTCGAGGAGGTTGTCCAGCAGGTCGGTGCGGTCGTGCACGGTGGTCGTGACCGAGCCGTCCGGCAGCTCCACCTTGACGCTGTCCTGCGTGTAGACGAGCGTGGCCCGGCCCGCGTCGCCGTGCACGACCAGGTACGGCTCGTGCCGCTCCGGCGCGCACAACGACACCGCGACGGTGAGCACGAAACCGTCGTCCATGCGGATCCGCACGCACGACGTGTCGTCGGACTCGATCGTGTTGGCGCGGTAGAGCTCGGTCTCGATCTCCGCGATCGGGCCGTCCACCAGGGCCAGCGCGGTGGCCACGGCGTGCGCGAACGGGTTGGTGAGCGCGCCGTCCACCACGTCGACGCCGTCGAGGCGGCGTCTGCCCGACCAGGCGGAACGGGTGAAGTAGGAGACCGGGCGCTCCCAGGCGCCCGCGCCGCCGATGCCGCGCACCCGCCCGAGGGCGCCGCCGGCGATCAGCTCGCGCAGCGCCGGGATGGCCGCCGAGCCGAGCGACTGGAAGCCGACCTGACAGGCCAGGCCCGTCTCCGCCACGGCCGCGGCGATCCTCGCGTGCGCCTCGGGCGTCGCCGCCGGCGGCTTCTCCAGCAGCACGTGCGAGCCCGCGTGCAGCGCGGTCACCGCGAGGTCGGCGTGGGTGTGGATGGGCGTGCAGATGATCGTGATCTGCGCGCCGGTCTTGGCGATCAGCTCACGCAGGTCGGGCGACTGCAGGGGCGTGCCGAAGTCCACCTCGACCGGGCGCACGTCGCAGATCCCGGCCAGCTCGGCCACCCCCGACTCGGACAGCAGGTGCAGGTGACGCAGATGGTGCTGGCCGTGCCCGTGGGCCCCGGCCAGCACGACCCTCGCCGGCGTCATCACGACCACCTCAGCCCGAGCCCGGCGTGGGGGCCCGCGCGGAGCACGCCGCCGCTGACCTCCACCGGGTACGGCTCGTCCAGCAGCCCGAGGGCGGCGAACGAGGCGTCCTCCACGTCCTCCACCATGGCGGGCAGCGGCAGGGCCAGCGCAAGCTGCCCCGACATCTCGCTCAGCAGGTGCGGATGGACCGGCACGTCGTACGTTCTGGCCAGCTCCACGATCCGCAGGAACGGCGTGATGCCGCCGACCCGCGCCACGTTCGGCTGGACGACGTCGCAGGCGCCGGCCGCCAGCAGGTCGCGGAAGCCGTACGTGGTGTAGACGTTCTCGCCGACGGCCACCGGCACGTCGGTGCAGCGGCGCAGCTCCACGTGCGCGGCCACGTCGTCGGCGGGCAGCGGCTCCTCTATCCAGTGCAGGTCGAACTCGCGCAGCGCGGCGAGGGCCCGCCGCGCCCTGTGCAGGTCCCACCGCTGGTTGGCGTCGATCATCAGCAGCCGGTCGGGGCCGATCACCTCGCGGACCGCGGCCACCCTGGCCACGTCCTCGGCCAGGTCGGGGCGGCCCACCTTGATCTTGACGCCCCGGTGGCCGGCCGCCACCCAGCGGCGGGCCTGCGCGACCAGCTCCTCCAGCGGGTAGTGCAGGTTGACGCCGCTGCCGTAGACCGGGACCTCGTCGCGCCGCCGCCCGAGCACGTCGGCCAGGTCGCGCTCGCGGCAGCGCAGGTCCCACAGCGCCAGATCGACCCCGGCCAGCGCGACGGTGGTGACCCCGCCGGGGCCCGCCTCCCGCAGGTGCCGCCAGAGCCGGTCCCAGACCACCTCGGGGTGCGGGTCGAGGCCGATGAGCGCCTCACGCAGGTCATGGTCGAGCAGCGCCTTGACGGCGTGCGCGCCGATCTGCGGCGTCCACGAGAAACCGCTGCCGGTGCGCCCGTCCGCCAGCGTGACGTGCGTGACGATCACGTGGTTGAACGGCACGTCCGCTCCCCAGGGGCGGGGGAGCGGGACGCTGCGCAGCTCCGTACGCAGGTCGGCGACCGTCATGACGCCGCCCGTTCGAGACCGGTCTTGATCAACGCCTCCAGCTCCTCCAGGTGCTCCTCGGTGACGTCCACCAGCGGCGGACGCACGCCGCCCACGTCGAGGCCGCGCAGCCGGACGCCCGCCTTGACCAGGGCGACCGGGTAGCCGGGGACCTTGCCGCGCAGCCGTACGAGGGGGGCGTAGAACTCCGTCAGCAGCCGCTCGTCGCCGTTCAGGTAGGCCTTGGCGATCTCCGGCGCGAACGCGAACACCGCGCTGGAGTAGAGCTCCACGCCGATGCCCCGGTAGGCGGGCATGGTCAGCTCGGCCGTCGGCAGCCCGTTGAAGAACAGGAACTCGGGGAACCGTTCGCGCACGGCCAGCACGGTGCGCTGCATCCTGTCGATGTCGCCCAGGCCGTCCTTCAGCCCGATCACGCCGGGGAGGCCGGCCAGCTCGACCACGGTGTCGGGTTCGAGCGCGACCGTGCCCCGCTGGTAGATGATCACCGGCAGTACGGAGGCGATCGCCGACACGTACGCGGTGTAGCCGTGCCCCGGTCCCTGCGCCAGGTACGGAGGCATGAGCAGCAGCCCGTCCGCGCCCGCGTCCCTGGCGGCCCGCGCCTGGTTGAGCGCCGCGCCGAGCGGGCCGCCCGCGCCGGCGAACACCGGCACCCGGCCACCCACGGCCTCGGCCGCGATCCGTACCGCGCGGGCGTGCTCGGCCTCCGACAGGGCGGAGAACTCGCCGGTGCCGCAGGCCGCGAAGACGGCGCCGGGGCCGTGCTCCATGCGCTGGGAGACGTGCTCGGCCAGCACCTCCTCGGCCAGGCCGCCGCCGGCGTCGAACGGGGTGACGGGGAAGAACAGCACACCGCTGAGTTTCATCAGACGTCCTTGAGTTCGGTGCGCCAGCTCCGCTTCGGCTGCCAGCCGAGCAGGCGCTCTGCCTTGGTGGTCGAGAAGGCGGGGGCGGTGCCGGTGAGCCCGGCGGCGAGCTGCTCGGTGCCGGGCACGGCCTGGGGGAGCAGCTCGGCCAGCGGCTTCCTGGCCAGCGCGTCGGCGGCGCCGGCGAAGAAGACCTCGCCGTTCGGCAGCTCGGGCAGCGCCTGGGCGAGTACGGCGATCATGTCGGCGGCGTCGCGGGAGTCGATGTAGTTGAACAGCGAGACGCCGGCGAGCCCGGGCCGGTCCAGCCGTTCCTTGACGGTGTGCCCCGACTGGGTCGGCGCGCCCGCCCACTCCTCGGGCGGGATGACGAAGCACGGCCGGACGGCGGCCAGTTTCGTCGTCCCGGCCACGGCGAACGCCTTCATGGTCTGCTCGGCCGCCACCTTGGACAGGTTGTAGGCGTTCCACGGCCGCACCGGGTGTTCCTCGTCGATCGGCAGGTACGCCGGCGCCCAGCCGCCGGGGGCGCCGTAGCCGAGCACGGTGGGGCTGCTGGCGAGGACCACGCCGGCCACACCGAGCGCCACGGACGCCTCGCAGACGTTGAACGCCAGTTGGGTGTTGACCTTGAAGATCACCGACTCGGGCCGGCTGAACGGTGTGGCGATCGCGGCCAGATGGATCACCGTATCCGGCCGGAACCTGGCGATCGTCTCGAACGCCTCTCCCGTGTCGGTGAGGTCGGCGGGTAAGGTGGCGGCGGCCTCATCTGGGGTTCCTGCGGCGTGGTCCACGCCGATGACCTCGTGCCCGGCCGCCGCGAGCGTGCTGACCACGCTGCGGCCGAGGCGTCCTGCGCTTCCGGTGACGAGGACTCTGCTCACCGTGAGGGGCTCCTTCAAGACTGCAAACAGTTGCACTAAACCTTTGTGTCAGGAGGGCCGGGGCGTCAAGGGGTGATTTCCTGACCGGCGGTCTAGCTGGGCCTTCCCGACTGCTGTGCATCCGGGATGGTACAGCAAGCGCTTTTATCTGCCCCATGGCCTCTGCAAGCGGTTGCGTTAGGGTGTGCATTTGTGACTGTGACGATTCGTGATGTGGCCCGGGCCTCCGGTGTGCATGTATCGACCGTGTCGCGGACGTTCTCCGCGCCGCACATGGTGAACGCCGCCACCCGCACGAGGGTGCTGACGGTGGCCGAGGAGCTCGGATACCGGCCCAACCGGGCGGCCAGGGCGCTCACGACCGGGCGCACCCACAATCTCGGCCTGATCGTGGCCGACATCGCCAACCCGTTCTTCCCGCCGCTGATCAAGGCCGCCCACGCGGCCGCCAGGCAGCGCGACTACCACCTGTTCGTGGCCGACACCGACGAGGAGCCGGCCGCCGAGGAGGAGCTGGTGCAGGCGTTCAGCAAACAGGTGGACGGCGTGGTGCTGTGCAGCCCGCGCTCGTCCAACAAGGCGCTGGAGCGGCTGGCCGAGCGGGTGCCGTTCGTGGTGATCAACCGGCGGCTGCGGGGGGCCGCCACCGTGCTGATGGACGTCGGCCACGGCGCCAGGCTGGCCGTCGAGCATCTGGCGGGCCTCGGGCACCGCCGGGTGGCGCTGGTGTCGGGGCCCGCGGGCTCGTGGACGAGCGCGGAGATCCGCGCCGCCGCCGAGCAGGTGCCGGACGTGGAGCTCACCGTCATCGGTCCCAACGCGCCCACCGAGCGCGGTGGCTTCGCCGCCGCGGGCCGGGTGCGCGACGCGGGGGTGACCGGCGCGCTCGCCTACAACGACCTGGTGGCGATCGGGCTCATCGAGGGCCTCGGCGATCTTGGGCTGACCGTTCCCGCGGACGTGAGCGTCGTGGGGATCGACGATATCGTTCCAGGGCGGCTGAACCGTCCCAAACTCACCACGGTCGCCATGCCCACCGCCGCGGCGGGTCGGCTGGCGGTCGACCTGCTCATCCAGGAGGTGAGCGCCACCACCTCGTTGGAGACCCGACTGGTCGTCAGGGATTCCACGGCGCCTCCGCGCTAGCGGAGTGCTGCAAACGGTTGTACTAAACGAGGGCCAAATTCATCTGACTTCTCCTCAGGCCAGTTCGTTCAGCAGGGGAAACGCGTCAACGATATATCGGTAACGGCCAGGTAACGGCTGCAAAGGGTTGACGCAACTTTCCCGCCAGCTATAGGAAAGCGCTATCCAGTACATATCTCGCCGGAAGGTTCGTAATGACGAGTGAGTTCCGTCATGGCTGACTCGGTGGCGGTGAAGCCCCTGGAGGCGGTGACCGAACCCCCGCGTGGCGGCGGACACCGCTCCACGAAACGCTCCCGCCGTGAGGCACGGGCCGCCTATCTCTTCCTGGCCCCCTGGTTCGCCGGCCTGCTCGTCATCACGATCGGCCCGATCCTCGCCTCGCTCTACCTGTCGTTCACCGACTACAGCCTCCTGCAGGAGGCCGAGTGGGTCGGCTTCGACAACTACGTCAAGATGTTCACCGAGGACCCGAGGTACATCAACTCGCTCAAGGTCACCACGATCTACGTGGTCGTCTCGGTGCCGCTGCAACTCGCCTTCGCGCTCGCGCTGGCCCTGGTGCTCGACCGGGGGCTGCGCGGACTGGCGATCTACCGCTCGATCTTCTACCTGCCCTCGCTGCTCGGCGGCAGCGTCGCGATCGCGATCCTCTGGCGCAAGGTCTTCGGCGCCGACGGCCTGGTCAACGCGCTGCTCGGAGCGTTCGGCATCCAGGGGCCCGGCTGGGTCGGCCACCCCGACTACGCGCTCGGCACGCTGATCATCCTGCACGTCTGGACGTTCGGCGCCCCCATGATCATCTTTCTGGCCGGGCTCCGGCAGATCCCCAGCAGCTACTACGAGGCCGCCGCGGTCGACGGGGCCGGCCCGCTGCGGCAGTTCACATCGATCACGCTGCCGCTGCTGACGCCGATCATCTTCTTCAACCTGGTGCTGGAGATCATCAAGTCGTTCCAGTCGTTCACGCAGTCGTTCATCGTGAGCAACGGCACCGGCGGGCCCGCCGACTCGACGCTCTTCTACACGCTCTACCTCTACCTGAACGGATTCAGGGACTACGACATGGGCTACGCGGCCGCGATGGCGTGGGTCCTGCTGCTCATCATCGCCGGTCTGACCGGGGTGAACTTCCTCGCTTCCAAGTATTGGGTCTTCTATGGCGACACCAAGTAGGCCGATTCCGGTGCTGTTCCGCCCGCTCAAGGGCGGACGGGTGGTCAAGCACATCCTGCTGATCGGCTTCGGCGTGATCATGCTCTATCCGCTGCTCTGGATGGTCTCCAGCTCGCTCAAGCCGGAGGAGCTCATCTTCCGGCAGCCCGGCCTGCTGCCGAGCGAGGTCACGCTGGAGAACTATACGGAGGGCTGGACCGCGCTGAAGCATCCCTTCGGCTACTACCTGTGGAACTCGGCGCTCATCACCGGGCTGTCGGTGGTGGCGAACCTGGTGGCCTGCTCGCTGGCCGCCTACGCCTTCGCGCGGCTGAACTTCCCGCTGAAGAGGCTCTGGTTCGCGATCATGCTGGGCACGATCATGTTGCCGCACCACGTGGTGATCGTGCCGCAGTACATCATGTTCTCCGAGCTCGACCTGATCAACACGATCTGGCCGCTGGTCATGCCGAAGGTGCTGGCCACCGACGCGTTCTTCATCTTCCTCATGGTGCAGTTCATCCGCACCCTGCCGAGGGAACTGGACGAGGCGGCCGAGATCGACGGCGCGGGCTACTGGCGCATCTTCATCAGGGTCGTCATGCCGCTCTCCCTGCCCGCCCTGGCCACCACCGCGATCTTCACGTTCATCTGGACGTGGAACGACTTCCTCAGCCAGCTGCTCTATCTGAACAACCCGGATAACTTCACCGTCCCAGTCGCGTTGCGGACGTTCCTGGACTCTAGTGGCGAGTCCTCCTGGGGTCCTATGTTCGCCATGTCGATCATCGCGCTCGGCCCGATCTTCGGATTCTTCCTGGCCGGGCAGAAGTACCTGATCCGTGGTGTCGCCACCACGGGACTGAAGTAGTTCCTCCACCCCCCAACCCAGAAGACCCCTAGGAGGTAGAGCCGTGAGCTCTGGCAAGAAGATGTGGTCGGCGACCCTGCTCGCCACCGCTGTGCTGGCGGTCACCGCGGCCTGCGGCAGTGACAGCGGCGGCGAGAGCGCCGACGGCAAGGTCAAGGTGCGCTTCTCCTACTGGGGCAGCGACGCGCGGCAGAAGATGACCGAAGAGGCGATCAAGAAGTTCGAGGCGAAGAACCCGAACATCGACATAGAGGGCGAGTTCTCCGACTTCGGCAGCTACTACGAGACGCTGGCCACCAAGGTCGCGGGCAACGACGCGCCGGACGTCATCACCATCGAGATCCGCGGCCTGCGCGAATACGCCGAGCGCGGCGCGCTGGCCGACCTCGCGGGCAAGGTCAACGCCACCGACATCGACGCCAAGGTGCTGGCCACCGGCGCCATCGACGGCAAGCAGTACGCCATCCCCACCGGCGTCAACGCCTTCAGCCTGGTGGTCAACCCGGACCTGGTCGAGAAGAACGGGCAAAAGCTGCCCGACGACACCAAGTGGACCTGGGAGGACTACATCGATCTGGCGTCGAAGATCACCGCCGAGAGCGGCGGCAAGGTCTTCGGCACGCAGCAGAGCTTCAACCCCGGTTATCTGGAGATCTTCGCCGCGCAGCGCGGCGAGAAGTTCTACCAGGGAAACAAGCTCGGCATCTCGCCCGACACGCTCAAGGCGTGGTGGTCGAACATGCAGACGCTGATCAAGACCAAGGGCACCCCCGACGCCGCCAAGAGCGTCGAGATCGGCGCCCAGAGCGTGGACCAGTCGCTGCTCGGCACCAACACCGGCGCGATGGGCATGTGGTGGAGCAACCAGCTCGGCGCCATCAACAAGGCGTCGGGCCAGGACGTCAGCCTGCTGCGCATGCCGAAGGCGGAGGGGGCCGCCACCGGCGGCATGTTCCTGCAGCCGGCGATGCTCTACACCGCCTCGTCGAGGACCGAGCATCCGGCCGAGGCCGCCAAGTTCATCGACTTCATGATCAACGATCCGGAGGCGGGCGAGATCATCCTGAGTGACCGCGGCCTGCCGGCCAGCTCCAAGGTCCTCGCGGCGGTCAAGGAGAAGCTGCCGGAGACCGACATCAAGACGCTCGACTTCATCGACGAGGTCAGGAGCGAGCTGTCGGACCCGCCGGCCGCGCCGCCCAAGGGCGCCAGCGGCATGGAAGACATCCTGACGCGGTACTCCGAGGAGATCCTGTTCGGCAGGATGACCCCCGACGACGCCGCACAGAAGTTCCTGACCGAGGCCAACGCCTCGATCGCGGGCTGATCCTTCGCATCAAAGGAGAGACATGAAGTACGCGTTCGTCGGGCTCGGGCACCGCGCGCAGATGTACGTCGACGCGCTGCTCGGGGAGTGGCGCGACGCCGGCACCATCGTCGCCCTGTGCGACACGAACCGCACCCGCATGGACTACTACGCCGAGCGGATCGGTGCCCAGGTGCCGCGCTTCACGCCCGATGAGTTCGGCAAGGCGCTCGAGCTCGCCGACGCGGTCATCGTCACCACCGTCGACGCCGCGCACGCCCGCTACGTGTGCGCGGCGCTCGACGCCGGCAAGGACGTCATCGTCGAGAAGCCGCTCACCACCGACGCCGAGGGGTGCGCGGCCATCGCGGCGTCGGCCGAGCGCAGCAGCGGCAGGCTGATCGTCACCTTCAACTACCGCTACTCGCCGCGCAACTCCGCCGTGCGCCGCATCCTCATGGACGGCGCGATCGGCGAGGTCACCTCCGTGCACTTCGAGTGGACGCTCGACACCATCCACGGCGCCGACTACTTCCGCCGCTGGCACCGCGACAGGGACAGCTCGGGCGGCCTGCTCGTGCACAAGTCCACCCACCACTTCGACCTGATCAACTGGTGGCTGGGGGCGGCGCCCGCGCTCGTCTTCGCCCAGACCGACCTGCGCTTCTACGGCGCCGAGAACGCCAGGAACCGCGGGCTCGACCCGCGCCCCGAACGCGGGCAGGGCGCACCCGGTCTCGGTACCGACCCGTTCATCCTGGACATCTCCACCGACGACCGGCTCAGGCGCCTCTATCTCGACGCCGAGCACGAGGACGGCTACATCCGCGACCAGGACGTCTTCGGCGAGGGCGTCACGATCGACGACAACATGTCCGTGCTCGTGCGTTACACCAACCGCGCGATCATGACGTACTCGCTGCACGCCCACGCCCCCTGGGAGGGCTACCGCGTGGCCTTCAACGGCACGGAGGGGCGGCTGGAGCTGGACGTCGTGGAGCGGGAGTGGACGCCGCCGCACGCCGCCATCGACCCGAGTGCCGCCTCCAAGGCGCACGCGTCGGGGGCGTGGGAGCGGCTCACGCTCCGCCGCCACTGGAGCCGGCCGGAGGAGGTGCCCATCGAGAGCGGGGCCGGTGGGCACGGCGGTGGTGACCGCCTGCTGCTCGACGACGTCTTCCGCGGCGCCGGCGACGACCCGCTGGCCCGGCAGGCCGGCTACCGCGACGGCATCCGCAGCGTGCTGACGGGCGTCGCGGCCACCATGTCCGCCCGCACCGGTGCCCCCGTGGCGCTGGAGGGCGACGGCACACGTGTTCGCTGAGCTGGCGGAGATCGCCGCGACGCAGCGCGGGCTCTACCCCGTTCCCGCGGGGCCGCAGCTGCGGGCCGCGGCGCGTGAGGCGATGGGGGTGCTCGACCTGACCGCCCGCGACGTGCGGGTCGAGCGCACCTGGACCGACGGCGACCTGGCAGGCGAGGAGCTGTCCTGGTCGGTGGGGTTCGGGCCGCGTACCCGCGCGTTCCTGCTGCGCCCGCGCGGCGCGGACGGGCCGCTGCCCGGGGTCGTGGCGCTGCACTGCCACGCCGGGATGAAGTGGGCCGGCAAGGAGAAGATCGCCGACGGGCCCGAAGGGCCATCGCCAGAGGTGGCCAGGTTGCGGCAGGAGCTCTACGGCGGCCGCGCGTTCGCCGGCGAGCTGGCCCGCCGCGGGTTCGTGGTGCTGGCGCACGACGTGTTCGTCTGGGGCAGCCGCCGCTTCCCGTTGGAAATCGGTGACGGCCCGGCCAGCGAGGCCGACAGGTACGACCTGGCCGCCAGGGACCACGAGCACGTCGTGGCCAAACACTGCGCGATGCTCGGCACGTCGTTCGCGGGCGTGGTCGCGGGCGAGGACCTGGCTGCGGCGGCCTACCTGCGCTCCCGCCCGGACGTCGGGCCCGTCGGGTGCGCCGGGGTGTCCGGCGGCGGGCTGCGGTCGGCGCTGCTCGGCGCCTTCGACCCGCGGATGCGCGCCGTCGTCGTCGCCGCGATGGCCTCCTCCTACCGCGACATGCTCGGCGGGCACGTCGCCAAGCACACCTGGATGCTCTTCCCGCCCGGCCTGCCCCGCCTGGGCGACTGGCCCGACCTGGTGGCCGCCCGCGCGCCCGAACCTCTCATGGTGCAGTACGCCCTGCGCGACGAGCTGTTCCCCGAGACGGGCATGCGGCGCGCCCACGCCACGATCGGCGAACACTACCGCGACACACCGGGGCGCTACGAGGCGGTGTTCGCCGACGTGCCGCACAGCTTCGACGTGCCCATGCAGGAGCAGGCCTTCGACTGGCTGGTCCGCCACCTGGCGGGCTGACGGACGGCCGCCGCCCGGCCTGCCACGGGCGGCGGCGCTCCTTCCACAAGCGGCGCTAGTCGGACTTCTTCCAGGTGGCGACGAGCTTGTCGTAGTCGAGCGTCTCGGGCTTGCCGCGCTCGTCGGCCAGCTTCGGCGCGGGGGCGCCGGGCTGGTCGTACCAGTACTGGGCGTCGCGTTCGGGGTTCAGCTTCGGCGCGCACTGGCCGCCGTAGCCCTCCCGCTCACGCGAGAGCCGCTCCAGCCGGGACAGGATGTCGTCCTGCTGCTTGGCCAGGTTGTCCATCGACTGCTGCGCCGTGGTCTCGCCGGTCACGGCCGTGGCCACGTTCTGCCACCACAGCTGGGCCAGTTTCGGGTAGTCGGGCACGTTCGTGCCGGTCGGGGTCCACTGCTTGCGGGCGGGCGAGCCGTAGAACTCGATGAGCCCGCCGTAGTTCTCGGCGTTGTCGGCGAAGTGGTCGCTCCTGATGTCGGAGTCGCGGATGAACGTCAGCCCGACGATCGACTTCTTCAGCGACACCGTCTTCGACGTCACGAACTGCGCGTACAGCCAGGCGGCCGCCCTGCGGTCCTCCGGCGTGCTCTTCAGCAGCGTCCACGAGCCCGCGTCCTGGTAGCCGAGCTTGTTGCCGTCCTTCCAGTACGCCCCGTGCGGGCTCGGCGCGATGCGCCACTTGGGTGTGCCGTCCTTGTTGACCACCGACAGCCCCGGTTTGGTCATGTCGGCGGTGAACGAGGTGTACCAGAAGATCTGCTGGGCGATGTGGCCCTGGGCGGGGACCGGGCCTGCCTCGCTGAAGTTCATGCCCGCGGCTTCCTTGGGGGCGTACTTCTTGAGCCAGTCGACGTACTTGGTGAGCGCGTAGACCGCCGCGGGGCCGTTGGTGTCGCCGCCGCGCGTGACGGACGAGCCGACCGGGCGGCAGTTCTCGACCCTGATGCCCCAGTCGTCCACCGGCAGGCCGTTGGGGATGCCGGGGTCGCCGTTGCCCGCCATGGACAACCACGAGTCGGTGAAGCGCCAGCCCAGCGACGGGTCCTTGCGGCCGTAGTCCATGTGGCCGTAGACCTTCTTGCCGTCGATGGTGCCGTCGTTGTTGACCTTGTTGGTGAAGAAGTCGGCGATGTCCTCGTAGGCCGCCCAATTGACCGGCACGCCGAGGTCGTAGCCGTAGGCGTCCTTGAACTGCTTCTTGATGTCGGGGTCGGTGAACCAGTCGTAGCGGAACCAGTAGAGGTTGGCGAACTGCTGGTCGGGCAGCTGGTAGATCTTCTTGTCCGGGCCGGTGGTGAAGCTGATGCCGATGAAGTCGTCGAGGTCGAGCGTGGGAGAGGTGACGTTCTTGCCCTCGCCGGCCATGTAGTCCGACAGCGGGAGCACGTAGTCGCCGCGCGAGTGGGTGCCGATGAGGTCGGAGTCGTTGACGTAGGCGTCGTAGATGTTCTGGTCGCCCTGGATCTGGGTCTGCAGCTTCTCGATGACGTCACCCTCCTGGATCAGATCGTGCTTGATCCTGATCCCGGTGATCTCGGTGAACGCCTTGGCGAGCTGGCGTGACTCGTACTCGTGCGTGGTGATCGTCTCGGAGACCACGTTGATCTGCATGCCGCGGTACGGTGCCGCGGCCTTCATGAACCACTCCATCTCGGCGAGCTGCTCGTCCTTGCTCAGCGTGCTCGGGGTGAACTCCTCGGACACCCACCGCTGGGCGGCGGCCCTGCCGTCGGCCTCCTTGAAGTCGCTCGTGGGCTTGTCCGCGCCCTGCGTGCAGCCGGCCACCACCAGGAGGAGCGCCGCCGCCCCCATGGTCGCGGACCTCGTCGTCCGTCGCCTCATCGCTTTGACTCCCTTTCCGTTAGCCCCATATGCCGATCACGACCGCCACGAGCAGCGCGCATCCGAGCGCGAGCCACATGGACAGGTCGGTGATTGCGATCCAGCCCGCCAGCACGACGGCGGCGCTGATCAGGCCGATGTAGAGCCGGTCGCCCCGATCGGTCTCGATGCGCAGGAAGCCCCGCCTGGCCACGGGAGGAGAGATGCGGCCCCAGATCGTCATGGCGATCAGCAGCACGGCCAGTCCGGCGAAGACCAGGGCTGTGGGGACGGTCCAGACCATCCAGTCGAGCACGGCTACACCCTCCCCATGGCGAAGCCCTTGGCGATGTAGTTGCGGACGAACCAGATGACGATCGCGCCGGGCACGATCGTCAGCACTCCCGCTGTCGCCAGCAGCCCCCAGTCGACGCCCGCCGCGCTCACCGTCCGCGTCATCGACGCGGCGATGGGCTTGGCGTTCACGGAGGTGATGGTCCTGGCGATGAGCAGTTCGACCCAGCTGAACATGAAGCAGAAGAACGCGGTCACGCCGATGGCCGAGCGGATCATCGGCAGGAATATCCGGATGAAGAACCGCGGCAGCGAATAACCGTCGATCGCGGCGGTCTCGTCGATCTCCCGGGGGATTCCCGACATGAATCCCTCGAGAATCCAGACGGCCAGCGGCACGTTGAAGAGCATGTGCGCGATGGCCACGCCGAGGTGCGTGTCGAAGAGGCCGACACTCTGGTAGAACTGGAAGAACGGCAGCAGGAACACGGCCGGCGGCGCCATCCGGTTCGTCAGCAGCCAGAAGAACAGATGTTTGTCACCGGCGAACCGGAAACGCGAGAAGGCGTAGGCCGCGGGCAGCGCCACGATGAGCGACATCACCGCGTTCAGCGAGGTGTAGATGATGGAGTTCAGATAGCTCGAATACCACGACGTCTCCCCGAAGAACGTGGCGTAGTTGTCGAACGTCACGCGTCCGGGGATGAGCGAGAAACTGCCGAGGATGTCCTCGTTCGGCCGGATCGACATGCCGAACATCCACAGGATGGGCAGCATGAGGGTGGCGACGTAGAGCCAGAAGACCGTGCGCGCCCACGGGAGCCGTCTCATGGGTTCACCTTCCCGACCTGGTCAGCACGGTGAAGAAGACGTAACAGAGCACTTGGACGAACAGGAAGTAGAGCAGCGAGAACGCGCCCGCGGGGCCGAGGTCGAACTGGCCGACCGCGATCTTCGACAGCAGGATGCTCAGGAACGACGTCGCGTTCCCCGGCCCGCCGCCCGTCACCACGAACGGCTCGGTGTAGATCATGAAGCTGTCCATGAACCTGAGCAGGATCGCGATCGTCAGCACCCCGCGCAGCCGGGGCAGCTGGATGTGCCGGAAGGTGGCCCATCCCGAGGCGCCGTCGATCTGTGCGGCCTGGAAGTACGGCTGGGGGATCGAGCGCAGCCCCGCGTACGCCAGCAGCGCCACCAGCGGCGTCCAGTGCCACACGTCCATGGCCAGCACGGTGAGCCAGGCGTCGGTGGAGTCGAGCGTGTAGTTGAAGTTGACGCCGAGCACGTTGTTGATCGCCCAGCCGCCGAGGCCGATGTCGCCGCGGGCGAAGATCTGCCAGATCGTGCCGACCACGTTCCACGGGATGAGCAGCGGCAGCGCGACCAGCACCAGCGCCACCGACACCGAGACGCCGCGGCGGGGCATCGCCACGGCGATGGCCACCCCGAGCGGGATCTCGATCAGCAGCACTTGCGCCGAGAACAGCAGCGTGCGCACGAACGCCCCGCGCACCTCCGGGTCGCGGGCGACGTCGCGGAACCACTCCAGGCCGACGAAGATGCGCTCGCTCGGGCTGAAGACGTCCTGCACGGAGTAGTTGACCACGGTCATCAGCGGGATCACCGCCGTGAAGGCCACCGACACGACGACCGGCAGGACCAGCCACCACGCGCGGTTGTTCTTCGGCCTGGCGTCGACCCTCGTGTCCTTGGCCTCCTCGGCCGGTGCGGTCGCCGGTTCGGCGACGCCGGCCGGGCTGTCCGCGACGGTGGTCCGCTCGGTCATGACGGCTCCCTTCCGTTCAGCGGCGCGAGGGAGCCGCACCTGACCTCGTCGCGGAACAGGAACGTGCGGTCCGCGGGGAAGTGCAGGAACACGGCCGCGTCCGGTTCGCAGGCGGAGCCCGCCTCGGTCTTGACGATCACCGGATGCTCGCCGACCCGGGTGTGCACGAGGTCGTACGCGCCCATGCGGTCGATCCCGGTGACCGTGGCTCCCGCGCCGGGGGAGGCGCCGGGCTCCGCGATCCGGACGAACTCCGGCCGCACCCCGATCCTGACCGGTCCCGGCGGCAGGCCGTCGGGGGCGGCGCCCACGCCGGCCGCGCCGACGCGTACGACGCCGCCGGCGATCTCGGCGGGCACCATGTTCATCCCCGGCGAGCCGATGAAGTGCCCGACGAACTCGTGCGACGGCGACAGGAACAGCTCGGCCGGTTCGCCCGCCTGCACGATCGCTCCGTCGTTGAGCACCACGACCTCGTCGGCGAACGTCAGCGCCTCGGTCTGGTCGTGGGTGACGTAGATCAGCGTGTGGCCGGTGTCGCGGTGAATCTCCTTGAGCTTGCTGCGCAGCGTCCACTTCAGCGCCGGGTCGACCACGGTCAGCGGTTCGTCCAGCAGGACCGCGGCCACCTGGGGGCGGACCAGGCCGCGGCCCAGGCTGACGATCTGCTGGCGGCCGGGGTCGAGCCGGCGCGACCTGCGGCGCAGCACCTGGTCGAGGCCGAGGAGCTGCGAGACCTGGCGGACGCGCTGGTCCACCTCCTTTTTGGGAAATTTCCGGTTACGGAGGGGGAAGGCGAGGTTGTCGTAGACGGACATCTCCTCGTACAGGACCGGGAACTGGAAGACCTGCGCGATGTTGCGGCCGGCCGTGGGCACACCGGTGACCTCGCGCTCGCCGAACCAGATCCGGCCCACCGTGGGCGTGATCAGGCCGGAGATGATGTTCAGCAGCGTGGTCTTGCCGCAGCCGCTCGGCCCCAGCAGCGCGTACGCCCGGGAGCTCTGCCACGTCCAGGTCATCGGTTTGAGCGCCCACGTGCGGCCGCCGTCGTAGCTGTGCCCCACGCCTTCGAGGCGGATGTCAGCCATGCAGGTCGACCTCCGCGGCGCTGGTGGCGAGCAGGCGGCCCCCGGCCTGGTCGAAGACGAAGACGTGCGCCGGGTCGATGCGGGCGACCGTGGACTCGCCCGGCGTGAAGAGCTGGGTGCCCTCCAGGTGGGCGACCAGGTGGAGCCCGCCCTGGAGCAGCAGGTGCAGGAACGTCGCGCTGCCGGTGACCTCGGCGAGCCGGATCTCGGCGGGCAGTTCGAGCGCGGCGCGGCCGTTGGGGGTGATGCTGACCTGGTGGGGGCGTACGCCGAGCATGACGCGGTGGCCGTCGGCGTGGGCGCGCGGCGCGGGGAACGACGTGCCGAGGCACTCGATCCGGCCGTCGCGTACGACCCCGGGCAGCAGGTTGAGCGGCGGGTCGCTGAGCGTGGCCGCGACAGCGAGCGTGGGCGGGTGCGCGTACGTCTCGGCGACGTCGCCGATGTGCTGGACCCTGCCCTCACCCAGGACCACGGTGGGCGCGGCGAACGTCAGCGCCTCGTTCGGGTCGGCGGTGGCGTAGAGGACGACGCCGGAGGAGCCGGTGAACATGGTCTTCAGGTCGGCGCGGAGCTGCTCGCGCAGCTTGAAGTCGAGGTTGGCCAGCGGCTCGTCGAGCAGCAGCACGTCGACGGGCCGGGCCAGGGCGCGGGCGATGGCGGTGCGCTGCTGCTGGCCGCCCGACAGCTCGGCGGGCCGGCGGTCGAGCAGCTGCGCGATGCCCATGAGCTCGGCCACCTCGCGCACCCGCCGGTCGATCCCGTCGCGGCGGAACGCCCGGTCGAGGCGGAGCGGCGATGCGATGTTGTCGTAGACGGTCAGGGACGGGTAGTTGATGAATTGCTGATAGACGAAGGCGACCGAGCGTTTGCGCACGGAAATGCCGGTCACGTCCTTTCCGCCGACCACCACCCGGCCGGAGTCGGGCGGCAGTAGACCGGCTGCGACGCGCATCAAAGTCGTCTTTCCCGCGGTCATGGGGCCGACGAGGGTGGTCATTCCATTCGGTAATTCCAGGTGAATGTCATCGAGCCAGGTCTCCCCGCGCCGCCGCACGAAGACGCCATCGAGTATCAGCGTCACGGTGCCCGGTCCTCTCTGCCGGCGCATGATCAGTGCCTTTGCTCTCCATCTAACATGATCTGATTGTGTGTGCAAAGAGGGCAGTTGTTATCGCAGTTAAGGACGGTGCTGTTGTGTGTCAAGCCCCGAGACAGAGATGGCGGTGAACGGCCGGGCCTATCGCCTCGACGACTTCTTCGCTGGTCAGCGCGGCCAGCGGCGGGAATGCCAGAACATAACGGCACAGGGCCATTCCGAGTATCTGCGCCGAGACGGGCCCGCCCGGACCGGAGCGCGTTCAGGACCGCCGGTCAGCGCCGCAGGAAGTGGCGTACGAGCGCGGCGGCGATCTCACGATGCTGGCCACCGTGAGCGCGGCCAGGCGGCCGCTGCGCAACCTCGTGCTGCGGCTGGCGGGACGCCTGCCCGCCGTACGCCGCCGCCTGGCCTGGCAGCTGTACGGCCTGGACCGGCGTTGAGCGCCGGCCGCGCACCCGCCACCCGCCCCGGCGCGGTGTCAGCAGGCCTGAAGGACGAAGAACAGGAAGCACACGAAGGTGCCCGACGGCCTGTCCGCGAAGACGTCGGGAAACAGCTCGCGGGCCTCCGGCACGGGGGACGGTTCGCTGATGGCGGTGATGTGGAAGCCCGCCGCGGTGAAGGCGTCGGCCATCGCGTGCAGCGGCCGGCCCCAGAAACGCATCAGGGCGCTTTGCCCGCCGAGGGTCCATTCATCATGGGACTCGCGGATCCCGAAATAGCCGCCACCCGGATCGGCCTGCAGGAAGTCGACGAAGGGGTGATTGACCGACACGAGCAGCCGGCCGCCGGGCCTCAGCACCCGACGCAGTTCGGCGAGCGGCGCCGTCCAGTCCTCCAGGTAGTGCAGGACCAGGGACGCGACGACATCGTCGAACGCGGCTTCGGGGAACGGCAGCGGGCCGGCCAGGTCGGCGAGGTGCAGGTCGGCGTCGTCGCCGAGCCGCCGCCGGGCCAGCTCCAGCATCTTGGCGCTGGAGTCGAGGCCGGTCACGACGGCGCCCCGGTCGCGCAGCGCGGCGGACAGAGCGCCGCAGCCGCACCCGGCGTCGAGAATCCGCCGGCCGGCCACGTCGCCGGCCAGGTCCAGCATCGCGGGCCGTTCGTAGTAGGCGTTGACGAGGCTGGTCTCGTTCTCGGCCGAGTACGCCTCGGCGAAGCTGTCGTAGTCGTTGGGCGTCGCCCGTTCCGTGCCCTCGGAGCCGGGACGGATCCACGACGGCTGCGTGAGGTCCGGGGCGCTCGGCCGGCCGGCGGAACTCTTGGGAGCGAAAGCCATACGGGCGATCCTGGCACCTTCTAGGGAAGGATGGAGTCCACGTAGCCGCCGTCCACCCGCACCGCCGCGCCCGTCGTGGCCGAGGCGAGCGGCGAGGCCAGGTAGACCACCATGTTGGCGATCTCCTCGGGCTCGATCAGGCGCTGCAGCAGCGACTGCGGCCGGTGCCGCACCATGAACGCCCGCTGCGCCTCCTCCCAGGGCAGTTCCCTGCCCACCAGCTGATGGACGAAGTCCTCCACGCCCGCCGTGTGCGTGGGCCCCGCGATCACGGAGTTGACCGTCACCCCGCTGCCCGCCGCCTCCTTGGCGAACCCCCTGGACACGGCCAGCAACGCCGTCTTCGTCATGCCGTAGTGGATCATCTCGGCGGGGATCACGACAGCCGAGTCGCTGGCGATGTACTGGATCCGCCCCCAGCCGCGCTCCATCATGCCCGGCAGGTAGGCGCGGGTGAGCCGGATCGCGGCCAGCACGTTGACCTCGAAATAGCGCCGCCACTCGTCGTCGCCGATCTCCAGCGCCGGTTGCGCGCCGAAGATGCCCAGGTTGTTGACCAGGATGTCGACCTGCGGCAGCGCGCTCAGCACCCGCTCGCACCCGTCGTCCTTGGACACGTCGCCGGGCGCCGCGACCAGGTCGCCCTCCATCCGTTCGACGGCCTTGGCGACCGAGCCCTCGCCGCGGCCGTTGATCCCGACGCGGGCGCCCGCCCGCGCCAGCCCGGCGGCGATGGCCGCTCCGATTCCCTGCGTCGACCCTGTGACCAGCGCGGTCTTCCCGGTGAGATCGATGTGCACGATTCCGCACCCCCCTTTCCCGTCATTCTCCGCGATCAGTACCCCGCGGGCACGCACCGGGCCGGGCGCCGGTGCGTAGGCTGGGGTGCGCGGGCGTGGAAGGGGCGTGGGTGCACCGGATCCTGTGGCTGATCGTCGCGGTCGCCTTCGTCGTGGGTGTGTTCGTACCCGCATCGCCGGAGCCCGAGGAGTGCCCGCCGCGCGACACCCGGGTCACCGCCCCCTACGCGATCACCGGCTACTGGGTCATCCCGCGGGCCGACCGCTGCGTGACCCAGCGCATGGTGGAGGCGATCCACACGATCGGCGGCGACACGCTCGTCACGTTCGGCCCGCGCTTCAACGCCGGCGAGGATCCCGGCTTCGCCGGCTGCCGCGTCGACGGCCGCCCGTGCGCGCAGGTGCCGGGCAAGCAGATCCGGCGGGTCTACACGTACACGACCAGCGAGGAGTTCGGGAAGGGCATGCTGCGCTGCCCCGGGCTGGAGCGGCGGATCGAGAGCGCAGGCCGCGTCTTCTACCGGTTGTCGCTGGCGGAGAACTGCCGGGAACCCGTGCACGACCTGGTGCTCGTCGCCACGGACGGCGACGGCCTGGGCAACCTGATGGCCGAGGCGGCGGCGTACGGCATGAAGGTCTTTCCCGGGCTGCCGGCGGCCGCGCAGCGGGAGGACAAGCCGTGGGAGCCCGACCACGACCACACCGGCGCCCTGAAGGCCTTCACCGCGCGGGTGCTGGCCGACTACCGGGCGCGGTTCGGGGAGTCCGGCGCCTTCGGCGGGGTCTACCAGTCGTTCGAGTTGGCCATGCGGGACCGCGCCGACAACGATCCGATCATCGAGCTCTACGCCGCGCAGCACGCCGTCGTCGCCGGCGTCCTGCCGGGCAGGCCGATCCTGGTCAGCCCGTACATCGACGCCCGCCGCGGGCGCGGGTTCCCGCCCGAGCAGGCGGGCGACGGCATGGCGGACATCGCGGCGACGCGGGCCGGCGCGCCCATGGCCATCGCGGTCCAGGACGGGCGCGGCACGGGCAAGGTGCCGGTGCACGGCCCGCACGAGACCGGCGCCAAGGTCGTGCCGCGGCTGGCGCCGGTGGTGGGCGACGTCAGCAACGCCGAGGCCTACTACGGGGCGACCCACGCATACGTCGAGGCGGCCGCCCGTGAGGTGCCCGACGGGGTGGAGCTGTGGGTGAACGTCGAGGGCTTCGAGCCCACCCCGGTCGCCGGCGAGTGCGGGCGCGTCGATCCGCTGCCGCTGCGCGGGCGGACCACGAAGAGCCGGCTCGACCAGCAGATCATGGCCTCCGGCCCGCACGCCACGAAGATCATCTCGTACGGCTGGGACCCGTTCTTCACCTGCCAGGCCCGCTACGACACTCCCTCGCTGGCCGACGACATCGCGCGCGACTGGCAGCAGCCCATCATCGTCAACGCCGTCAGGCAGGACAGGAACGGGCGGCCCGGCATCCTCGTCGAGGGCCACAACCTGCGGGGCGGCTCGCTGCGCTTCGACCCTCACGGGGCGGTGGTCCGGCAGGAGTGGCACTCGGACGGCCGGCTCGAGTCGGCCTGGGCCCCGTACGTCCCCCCGGGTCCCCTGACGTCTGTCACGGCCACGAACGGCGCCGGCCACACCAGCACGAGCCCGTACGCGATGCGTTGAACCGCCGTCGCGGGCGGCGGGAGTGCGCACTTTGTCGAGGAATCTCCCTGGATTGGCGGTGAAGGGCAGGCCTGTGATCTTCTGATGGCCGGGGGAAGGCGCGTGAGGGCATGGTTCGGCCGGTCGTTGCGGGTGCGGCTGGCGCTGTTCGCCAGCATCGCGATGCTGTTGCTGAACATCGCAGTCGGCGCTTTCGTGCTGCACGGCATCCGCGATCAGCTCGTCGACATCCAGGCGCAGGACATGTCGAGCAGGGCTGTGTCCGTGCTGCCCATGATCAAGGACAACCGCCTGCCGCAGGTGCTGGAGTACGACGCGCTCGACGGCGTCCAGGTCGTCGACCCGTCGGGACGCCCGGTCACCTCCACGCTCAATCTCGTCGGCCTGCCCAGGCAGACCACGGCGATCCCCCAGGACGGCCAGGCCAACGCCGTCGCGGAGCTCTGCGGCCTCAGCGGGTTCCCCGGGGAGTGCAAGATCGTGACCGCCATCACCGCGTACCAGCCGGACGGCGACTGGATCATCTACGCCTTCGACCAGGCGCTGCCCTGGTACGTCGGCCCGCAGGTGATCCTGTCGCAGGCCGCGCTCGCGGCGGCGCTGGTCGCGCTGACCTGGTTCGTGGTGTGGCGCGCGACGACCAGGACACTCGCCCCCGTCAGCGCCATCACCAAGCAGCTGGCCGAGCTCACCACGTTCGTCGGCGGGATGCGGGTGCCCGTGCCGCAGAGCGACGACGAGATCGCGGCCCTGGCCGAGACCGCCAACCGCACGCTGGAGCGGCTGGAGACGGCGATGCGGGAGAAGGAACTGGCGGTGGAACGCCAGCGCAGGTTCGCCGCCGACGCCTCGCACGACCTGCGCAGCCCGATCACCGCCATGCGCGCCCAGATGGAGGACGCCCGGCTCCAACCCGATGAGGCCGACTGGATCGAGGTGAGCGACGAGGTGCTCGCCAGCCTGGACCGGCTGCAGGCGATCGTCGCCGACCTGCTCGTGCTGACGAGGCTGGACGCGGGCGCCCCGAGCCGCCGTGAGCCCGTGGAACTGGCCGAGCTGGTTGCCCGGGAGGTCGTGCGGCCGCGTGCGAAACAGGTCGTCACCGACCTGCGGCCGGACGTGGTCGTCATGGGTGACCGGCTGCAGTTGGCCCGCCTGCTGACGAACCTGATGGACAACGCCGACCGGCACGCCGACAGCCGGATCACGGTGACGGTGCGGGAGGAGGACGGCCAGGCCGTCCTGGAGGTGCTCGACGACGGCGAGGGAATCGCGCCCGAGCACCGCGAGGTCGTCTTCGAACGCTTCGCCCGCCTCGACGCCGCCCGCAACCGCGACGTCGGCGGCAGCGGGCTCGGCCTGCCCATCGCCCGCGAGATCGCCGCGGCACACGGCGGCACGCTGACCGTCGAGGACTCCGAGCGCGGCGCCCGGTTCGTCTTCAGGGCGCCGCTGCAGGACGGCTGAGCCCCGGCCCTACGCGTACGCGGCCGTGCTCTCCCGGACGATCAGCTCCGTGGCCAGCTCCACCCGCTTGGTCTCCGGCACCTCACCGTGGCCCATGGCCAGCACCGTACGGGTGGCCAGCGAGGCCATCTCCTGCAGCGGCTGCCGCACCGTCGTCAGCGGCGGCCAGGCCGACTTGGCCAGCGGCAGGTCGTCGAAGCCCACCACGCTCAGGTCCTCGGGGACGCGCAGCCCGCGCTGCCTGGCGGCCTCCAGGACGCCGAAGGCCATCAGGTCGCTGTGCGCGAAGATGGCCGTGGGCGGATCGTCGAGGGACAGCAGGGCGTGCGCCTGGTCGTGGCCCGACTCGACCAGGAACGTGCCGCGCCTGATCAGCTCGGGCGCGACGGGCAGCCCCGCCGTCTCCAGGGCGGCGCGATAGCCGTCGATCCTGGCCTGGCTGCAGAGCATGTCGGACAGGCCGCTGATCATGCCGATCCTGCGGTGGCCCAGCTCCAGCAGGTGGCGGGTCGCGGCCAGGCCGCCGTTCCAGTTGGTGGCGCCCACCGAGACCACGCCGGGGGCGGGCTCGCCCTCGGGGTCGACCACCGCGAACGGCAGCGAACGGGCGCTGAGCTGTGACTGGATGCCTGTCGACAGCCGCGAGGCGACGATCACCACGCCGTCGGTCCTGCGCGCGGCCAGCCGTTCGAGCCAGTCGCGTCCTGGGCCCGCGTGCGTGTGCAGGACGGAGATGACCACGCTGGCCCCGGCCTCGTGGGCAGCGCTTTCCGCGCCTCGCACGATCTCCATGGCCCACGGCGACTCGATCTCGGCGAACACCAGGTCGACCAGGCCTGCCGGGGTGTCGTCCTGGCTGATGCGCCGTTGGTAGCCGTGCTCCTGCAACAGCCGCTCGACCCGGTGGCGGGTCGCGGGAGCGACTTCTGGACGTCCGTTGATGACTTTCGAGACCGTCGGAATGGAGACTCCAGCCTCCTCCGCGATCAGTGCGATCGTCACCCGCCTCTTCGCTGACACGTTCGGGAGTGTATCCGAAAGTTTCGGTTTGCCATCGCTCGGGCCCGAGGTGTTGACGCTTTACCTGGCGTTTACTTACGCTCCGAGGCAAGAAACTATCGGGGGTTTCACGAAAATTTCACACTGTTGAGGAAGGGACCCCTATGCGACGCAGTGTGGTGCTGATCGCGGCCCCGGTGCTCATCGCCGGACTCCTGGCCGGCTGCGGCGGCGGTGGAGAGTCCGCCTCGCCCGGGGGCGAGGGCGGCTCGCCCGGCAAGGTCACGATCGAGTGGTGGCACCTGTCGACCTCCGATCCGCTCAAGACGCTCTGGGATCAGCGCGCCAAGGAGTTCATGGCCAGGAACCCGAACGTCACCATCAAGGCCACCGTCCTGGAGAACGACGCCTACAAGGCCAAGCTCACGACCATCACCCAGTCGGGCAAGGCGCCCGACATCTTCGCGACGTGGGGCGGCGGCGTGCTCCAGCAGCAGATCGAGGCGGGACTGGTCAAGGACATCTCGGGCGACGTGGCCGACGTCCTGCCGACGTTCACGCCGGCCGCGCTGAGCGCGTACCAGTTCGACGGCAAGACGTACGGTCTGCCGACCGACATCGGGCTGGTGGGTTTCTGGTACAACAAGAAACTTTTCGAGAAAGCCGGCATCAGCGAGCCGCCCGCCACCTGGTCGGCGTTCCTCGAGGACGTCAAGAAGCTCAAGGCCGCGGGCATCACCCCGATCGCCCTGGCCGGCAAGGAGAAGTGGCCCGGCCACTACTACTGGGCCTACCTCGCCATGCGCATCGCCGGCCTGGACGCGCTCAAGCAGGCGGCCACCGACCACGACTTCACCAAACCCGACTTCGTGGCCGCGGGGCAGCAGGTCAAGGCGCTGGCGGACCTGCAGCCGTTCCAGAAGGGCTTCCTCGGCGCCGGCTACGGCACCCCTGACGGCCAGGCGGCCACGATGGGCAACGGCAAGGCGGCCATGGAACTGATGGGCCAGTGGGCGCCGGCCACGCAGGAGGACGCCGGCGAGGGCCTCGGCGACGACCTCGGCTTCTTCCCCTTCCCCGCGGTCGAAGGCGGCAAGGGCTCGATCGGCGACGCCTTCGGCGGCGGCGGTGGCCTGGCCTTGGGCGTCGACGCTCCCAAGGAGGCCGTCGACTTCGTCAAGTACATGACCGCGATGGAGAACCACTCGAAGGCCGTCGAGGCGGGCGGCGTGCTGCCCGTGCTCAAGGGCGAGGAGAGCGCCGTCAAGGACGCCAACCTCAAGCAGGTGGCGACCCTGCTCGCCGAGACCGCCGGCTACCAGCTCTATCTCGACCAGGCCTACCCGCCGGCCGTCGGTCAGCAGGTCAACGACAGCGTGGCCGAGCTCATCGGCGGCACGAAGACGCCCGAAGAGGTCGCCCAGGACATCACAGAAGTGGCCAAGAGCGAAGAATGACGACACTCACCAGAGGGCCGGAGGCGGTCAAGCTTCCGGCCCCCGCCCCCGCCGCCAGGCGGCGCGGACGCTGGGTGACCATCGCCCTGTTCCTGTTGCCGGCGCTCGTCCTGTTCCTCCTCCTCGTCGTGGCCCCCATGGTGGTGGCCGTCTACTCCAGCGCGTTCAAGTGGAACGGCTTCGGCGGGCTGCCGACCGACTTCATCGGCATCGACAACTTCACCCGCCTGTTCGGCAGCGAGATCTTCGCGCAGGACCTGTGGCACCTGCTGGTGCTGGTCGTGTTCTCGATCTGCGTGCAACTGCCGTTCTCCCTGGCCATCGCGATGCTGCTGAACCAGCGCATCCGCGGGCGGGCGCTCTACCGGGTCGTGTTCTTCGCGCCGTACGTGCTCTCCGAGGTGATCACCGGCGTGCTGTTCTCGCTCATCCTCGCGCCGGACGCGGGCATGGCGAACCAGTTGTTGTCGGTGGTCGGGATCGAGTCGGAGTGGCTGGCCAATCCCGACACGGTGATGCCGTCGCTCTTCCTCGTCATGACGTGGAAGTACTTCGGGTTCCACATGATGATCTACCTGGCGGGACGGCAGAACATCCCCAACGAGCTCATCGAGGCGGCGCAGATCGACGGCGCGACGGGCTGGAAGACGTTCAGGCACGTCACGCTGCCGCTGCTCGGCCCGACCATCCGGATCAGCATCTTCCTGTCCGTCATCTACACGATCCAGCTGTTCGACCTCGTGTGGATCCTCACCGGGGGAGGGCCGTCGCACTCCTCCGAGACCATGGCCGTCACGATGATGGAGTGGGGCTTCAAACGCTCCCAGGTCGGCTACGCCAGCGCGATCTCCGTCGTGATGTTCGTGCTCAGCCTCGTCTTCGCCCTCGCCTACCAGCGTTTCGTCATGCGCCGCGACCTTGAGGGCGCGTCCACGTCCATGGGAGGCCGCCGATG
This sequence comes from Nonomuraea sp. K271, assembly GCF_009908215.1. Classification (NCBI taxonomy): domain Bacteria; kingdom Bacillati; phylum Actinomycetota; class Actinomycetes; order Streptosporangiales; family Streptosporangiaceae; genus Nonomuraea; species Nonomuraea sp. K271. The sequence continues at coordinate 82,034 of NZ_JAAAHR010000018.1, forward strand.
AACCACGGCAAGGCGACCCGCGTGCGCCGTACCACGCTGCCGCTCCACCTGATCGCGTGGATCGTCGGCGCGTTCATCCTGATCCCGGTGGTCTACGCGGTGCTCGGCGGGTTCAAGCAGAACAGCGAGCTGTCCGCGAACCCCTTCGGCCTGCCCCGGACGTGGGCGACCGGCAACTACACCGACGTGCTGGGCTCCGGCTCGTTCTGGCTGCAGATGTGGAACAGCACATTCATCGCCGTTGTCACGACCGTGGTGACGGTCGCCCTTTCGGCGCTGGCGGCGTTCGTCTTCGCGAGGTTCGCCTTCCGCGGCAGGGAGCTGTACTTCACGTTGTTCACGGCCGGGCTGATGTTCCCGTTCGCGGTGGCCATTTTGCCCATTTTCGTCCTGCTGCGCACACTCGGGCTGCTGGACAGCCCGATGGGCGTCATCCTCACCCAGGCCGCCTTCGGCCTGCCGCTGACGATCATCATTCTGCGGGGGTTCTTCCGCAGCATCCCCGGCGAACTGGAGGAGGCGGCCACCATCGACGGCTGCTCCCCGTTCGGCTTCTTCTGGCGCATCCTGCTGCCCATGGCCAGGCCCGCCATCGCCACCGTCTCCGTCCTCGCCATCGTGGGCAGCTGGAACAACTTCATGTTGCCGCTCGTGGTCTTCAGCGAGGAGTCGAGCTGGACCCTGCCGCTGGGCATCCAGCAGTTCCAGGGCCAGTACGCCTCCGACACCGCCCGTATCCTCGCCTACCTCGTCCTGGCCATGCTGCCCGCGCTGGGGTTCTACGCCGTCGCGGAACGCCACCTCGTCGGTGGTCTCACCGCTGGTGCAACGAAAGGGTGAACATGCTTCACGTGTCCGGAACCCAGCTCGTCATGGACGACAACACGCCGGTACGACTACGCGGGGTGGGTCTCGGGGGCTGGATGAACATGGAGAACTTCATCACCGGTTATCCGGCCAACGAGAGCTCGATGCGGCACGCCGTACGCTCGGTGCTGGGCGAGGAGCGGGCGGAGTCGTTCTTCGACCGGCTGCTCGCGTCGTTCTTCACCGAGCAGGACGCCGACCTGCTGGCCGGGCTGGGCATGAACTGCGTGCGCATCCCCGTCAACTACCGCCACTGGGAGTCCGACGACCGGCCCTTCGAGATCGACCCGCGGGGCTTTCGCCACCTCGACCGGGTGATCGGGCTGCTCGGCGAGCGCGGCGTCTACAGCGTCATCGACCTGCACGCCCTGCCCGGCTCCCAGAACCAGCACTGGCACTCCGACAACCCGACGCACGTGGCCGGGTTCTGGCAGCACCGCCACTTCCAGGACCGGGCCGTGCACCTGTGGGAGGCCATCGCCGACCACTACCGCGATCATCCATGGGTGGCCGGCTACAACCCGGTCAACGAGCCGGGCGACGTCACCGGCAAGGTGATCGGCCCCTTCTACGACCGCCTGGTCAAGGCCGTGCGCGCCGCCGACCCGCGGCACATCCTGTTCCTGGACGGCAACACGTACGCCACCGATTTCTCAATATTCCGGGAGATGTACGAGAACACGGTGTTCGTCCTGCACGACTACGCGCTCGCCGGCTTCGCCCACGGCGGGCCGTACCCCGGCCACACCCGCGGCGAGTGGTGCGACCGTGACGAGCTCGAACGCACCTTCGCCCGACGCTCCCGCTTCCAGCGCGAAACAGGCACACCCCTGTGGGTCGGCGAGTTCGGCCCCGTCTACACCGGCGACCCCGACGTGGACGCGCAGCGCTACCAGATCCTGCGCGACCAGCTGGAGATCTACGACGGCCAAGGGGCGGGCTGGTCGTTGTGGACCTACAAGGACGTGGGACTGCAGGGCCTGGTGCACGCCGCGGGGCCGTACATCGACCGGTTCGGCGACTTCATCGCCAAGAAGCGGCGGCTGGGCGTGGACCGCTGGGGCTCCACCATGGAGGAGTCGGCCGACGTCCTGGCCCCGCTGCACACGCTGGTCGAGACGGAGTTCCCCGGCTGGGAGCCCTACCCGTGGGGCGCCCGCTACCAGACCGACGACCTCATCCGGCACGTCCTCATGGCCCAGGCACTGCTGCCGGAGTACGCCGAGCTGTTCCGGGGGCTCGACGACGGGGAACTGACCGCCCTGGCCGACTCCTTCCTCCTGGACCGCTGCGTCCGCCGCCAACCCCTCCTCGACCTGCTCTCCGACAACCTCGAACCCCACTGACGAGCGGTCAGCTCCTGTGCCTGGGCGAGCCCGGGTCGGTAGGGTCCTGTTCCGTGACGACGGAGCTGGAGGACCTCGCCGTACGGTTGCGGGAGTTCGCGAAAGTCAGGCAGTGGGAGCAGTTCCACACGCCGAAGAACCTGGCGATGGCGCTCGCGGGCGAGGTGGGGGAGCTGGTGGCGGAGTTCCAGTGGCTCACCGCCGAGCAGTCCGGGAACCCCGGTGACGAGGCGCTCGCCAGGATGCGCACCGAACTCGGCGACGTGACCCTCTACCTCGTGCGCCTGGCCGACGTCCTGGGCGTCGACCTCGTGGAGGCGGCCAGGGCCAAGCTCGACGACAACGACCGCCGCTACGACCCCGCCGTCTACCGCGGTTCGGCCAGGAAAGCGCCACCGTCCCCGGGCGCCACCTGAATCTCCCCGCGGTCACCTGCCCCCGCATAAGGTGACGAACATGCGATTCGGGGTGCTGGGGCCGCTGGCCGTGTGGACGGACGCCGGTGAGACCGTCACGATCCCCGGCCTCAAAGTGCGCGCGCTCCTCGTGGACCTGCTCGTCCACGAGGGCCATCCGGTCTCCGCCGACCGGCTGGTCGACGACCTCTGGGGCGAGGACGCGCCGGCCAACCCGGCGGGTGCGCTCCAGGTCCGCGTCTCCCAGCTGCGCAAGGCGCTGGAGGACGCCGAGCCCGGAGGCAAGAACCTGATCGTCTCCCGCGCCCCCGGCTATCTGCTGCGTCCCGACGACAGCGCTGACGACAGGGCCGTGGACGCCGTCCGCTTCGCCGGCCTGCTGGCCCGGGCCGAGGCGGCGGGCAGCGCGCGGGCCAGGGCGCGGCTGCTGGGCGAGGCGCTGGCATTGTGGCGGGGGCCCGCGTACGCCGGCTTCGCCGACGAGGAGTACACGAGGGCGGCCGTGCTCCGGCTGGAGGAGCAGCGGCTGTCGGCGCTGGAGCAGCACGCGGAGGCCCGGCTGGAACTGGGCGAGCACGGACTGCTGGTCGGCGAGCTGGGCGACCTGGTGGCCAGGCACCCGCTCAGGGAGCGGCTGAGGGCCGTGCACATGCGGGCCCTCTACCGGGCCGGGCGGCAGAGCGAGGCGCTGGCCGGGTACGCCGAGCTGCGCGAGCGGCTGGCCGACGAGCTGGGCCTCGACCCCGGCCCCGAGCTGGTGGCGCTCCACCAGGCGATCCTCGGCCAGGACCCCGCGCTCAGCGTGCCCGCGCAACGCCCGGTCACGAACCTGCCCGCCCCCGTCGGCAGGCTGATCGGCCGGGAGCAGGCGCTGACCGAGGTGTGCGCGCTGGCGGAGGAGGAGCGGCTGGTGACGCTCACCGGCACCGGCGGGGTCGGCAAGACCCGGCTGGCGCTGGAGGCGGCGGACCGGCTCGTGGACGACTTCGCCGACGGCGCGTGGCTGGTCGCGCTCGACCAGACGTCCCGCTCGCCGGCCGAGGCCGTCATGGCGGCGCTCGACATCAGGGAGGACGCCGGCGCCGACCCCGTGGGGCAGCTGGCCGCCGCGCTGAGGCCACGGCGGATGCTGCTCGTCCTGGACAACTGCGAGCACGTGGTCGAACAGGTAGCCGACCTGGCGGAGCGGCTCCTGCGGGCCTGCCCCGACCTTCGCGTGCTGGCCACCAGCAGGGAGCCGCTGGCCGTGGCGGGCGAGGTGCTCTGGAGCGTGCCGCCGCTCGACGTGCCCGCAGGGGCGGACCTGGCGGCCATGGCCTGCTCCGACGCCGTCAGGCTGTTCGTGTCCAGGGCCGCCGCCTCCGCCCGCGGCTTCGCGCTCGACGCGGGCAACGCGCAGGCCATCGCCCAGCTGTGCCGGCGGCTCGACGGCATCCCGCTGGCCCTCGAACTGGCCGCCACCCGGGTGCGGGCGCTCGGCGTGCAGGGCGTGGTGGACCGGCTCGACGACCGGTTCCGGCTGCTGGCCTCGGGGCAGCGCGGCGCCCCCGCCAGGCAGCGCACGCTCACCGCGGTGATCGACTGGAGCTGGGACCTGCTGTCCGACGACGAACGCCGCGTCCTGCGCCGTCTGGCCGTGCACGCCGACGGCTGCACCCTGGAGTCCGCGGAGGCGGTCTGTGGGGAGCGCGGCCTCGACGTTCTCGACCTGCTGGCCCGCCTCGTCGACCGTTCGCTCGTCGTCGTCGCCGACGCTCCGGCGGGCGTCCGGTACCGGCTGCTGGAGTCGGTGTCCGCGTACTGTGTGGCCCGGCTTGCCGACGCGGCCGAGCTCGACCGGGTACGCCTCGCGCACCTCCGCCACTACCTGGAGCTGGCCGAGCGGACCGAGCCGGAGCTGTACGGCCACGAGCAGCGCGACCGGCTGCTGCGCCTGGACGCCGAGGCGGCGAACATGCGGGCTGCGCTGGACACGGCGGCCGCCGCGAAGGACGGCGAGCGTGCGGCCCGGCTTGTCAACGCGCTGGCCTGGTACTGGTTCCTGCGCGGCAGGCTGGCCGAGGGCCGGCGGGCGCTCGCGCGGGCACTGGCGATCGAAGGGGAGCCGTCCCTCTCCAGGGCCAGGGCGGCCGCCTGGCACGTCGGCTTCGCGCTCATGCTGGGCGAACAGGTCGAGTACGAGCCCGCGCTGGCGGCGATCGACGACCCGGGCGCGCGGGCCAGGGCCGAGCTGTTCGTCGGCCTGCACATCAGGGATCTGCCGGCCGGCCAGGAGCTCACCGGCCGGGCGCTGGCCACGTTCCGGGCCGTCGGCGACACGTGGGGCGTCGCCGCCGCGCTGACCCGGCAGGCAAGGGACGCCTTCACCCAGCGCGACCTGGAAGCGCTCGAACGCACCGCCGGGGAGAGCGCGCGGCTGTTCACCGAGCTGGGCGACCGCTGGGGGCTGCTGCGGGCCACCGAGTGGCTGGCCTCCCAGGCCGAGATGGCCCACGACGCCGAGCGGGCGAACCGGCTGTTCGGCGAGGGCCTGCGGATGGCCGAGGACCTCGGGCTCTGGACGGAGGTCGCCACGCAGACGGCGTGGCTGGGCTGGATCGCCTTCTCCAGCGGCGAGTACGACCGCGCCGTCGAGATCTGCGAGCGCGCCACGAGACTCGCCGCCGAGCAGGGCTACAAGGAGGGCGAGGCCATGGGCAGGATGGGCCTGGCCTTCGCCGCGCGCCGCGCCGGGCGGCTCGACCTGGCCGAGGAGCACCTGCTCCACCTGCTCGACGGTGTGCCGCGCGACCCTGATCTCGAACCCTCCCTGCACGTCCCGTCCACGCTGATCGAGCTGGGATTCCTCATGGAGACGCGCGGCGACCCGGCCGCCGCCCTCGACCTGCACCTGGAGGCGCTGGCCGCCGCCGCGAAAATCGGCGATCCCCGGACGATGGCGTGGGCCGTCGAGGGAGCGGCCTCCGCCACCCGGTCGCCCGGCAGGGCCGCCGCGCTGCTGGGGCTCTCGGCCGTGGCCAGGCGGCACAACCAGACTCCCGCGGGGCCGTCGGAGCAGGTCGAGATCGACCGGGTCACGGCCAGGGCGCGCGAGGCGCTGGGGGAGAAGGGGTTCGCGGCGGCGTACGAGGAAGGGGCGGCGTACAAACTGGACGACGTGCACGACCTGCTGCGGTAGCCGGTGGGGCGGTGCTCATGCGAGGTGGGTGGCGAGGCGGTGCAAGAA
>NZ_JAAAHR010000180.1:0-18966 GCF_009908215.1 Nonomuraea sp. K271
CACCCGCCCCGACAGCAGGAGGTCCATGGCCCGCTGCTGTCCGACGAGGCGCGGCAGCACCCAGGACAGCCCGTACTCGGCGATGAGCCCGCGCCGCGCGAAGGCCGTCGTCCACTTGGCCTCCTCGGCCGTCATGACGAGGTCGCAGACGAGCGCATGGACCATGCCCAGCCCCGCGCACGCCCCGTTGACCGCGGCGATGATCGGCTTTCCGATGGTCGTCGGGAAGGTGGCGGGCCTGGGGTCGGGCCGCTCGTCGTAGGTTCCGGACCGAAGGGCGTCGAGCGTCTTGAAGTCGGCGCCCGAGCAGAAGCCCTTGCCGGCGCCCGTGACCACGACGGCCCGGACCCCGGGGTCCTTCTCCGCCTCCGCCAGCAGGTCGAAGTAGCGCCGCCCCATGGCGTCCGTCCACGCGTTGAGGGTGTCGGGACGGTTGAAGGTCAGCGTGAGCACGCCCTGGTCGACCGTTGAGAGCACGAGTTCCGCCATGGCCCCAACCGAACCATGTTCTAGCCGTGGGTGGCAAGGCTATCGGTGGTGCACGAAGGCCGGAGTGAGGACGCGGGTGTCGTAGTAGCGGTGGAAGACGGGGGTGGCGCCGCCCGACAGCGGTGGCACGATCCACGACCAGTCCGCGGGGCAGACGCGCCCGGCCTTCTCCTCCTTCGACAGGTGCGTGAGGAAGCGGCGTGACTCCGTGTGGTGGTCGGTCATCGTGACCCCGGCCCGCTCGAACGAGTGCAGCACCGCCACGTTCAGCTCCACCAGCGCGTGGTCGCGCCACAGGGTGCGTTCGGTGGAGGTGTCCAGGCCGAGCCGCTCGGCGGTCACCCCGAGGAGGTCGTACCTGTCCTCGTCGGCGAGGTTGCGGGCGCCGATCTCGGTGCCCATGTACCAGCCGTTGAAGGGTGCGCACGGGTAGCAGATGCCGCCGATCTCCAGGCACATATCCGAAATAGCCGGAACGGCGTGCCAGCGCAGCCCGAGGTCGGCGAACCACGGATATTCGGGATGCGTCAGCGGCACCTCCAGAACGGCGTCCCCGGGCAGGTTGCACAGCAGCGCCTCACCCAGTCCCGGCTGGACGATCAGCGGGAGCACGTCGAACCGGCCGCAGCCGCCGCGCCACCCCATGCTCAGGGCCAGCTCGGTCAGCCCGGCGTTGCGCGGGTCGCCGACGACGCCGCCGGGTGTGCGGTAGCCGGCGTACCGGATGAGCTGCTCGTTGCGCACGCGAGGCCCGCGCATGGCCGGGGTGTCGGGGGGAAACACGGTGATCGTGGGCCTGATCTTGCCGTTGCCGGTCGCCTCACGCAGGTGGGCGACGCATTCGAGGGCCACCCCCTCGGCCGTGCCCACCTGCCTGCGGTCGCGCACGCGCAAGGAGCGCCAGTAGAGCCGGCCGATGCACCGGTTGCTGTTGCGCCAGGCCACCCGGGCGCCGAACTCGAGCTCCTCGTACGTGTGCGTGTAGGTCCCGGTGCGGGCCACCTCCCTGGCGACGTCCCGCAGCCGTGCGTGCAGCCCTCCCACGGCGGGGTTCTCGGTGTGGAAGAGCCTGAGGAAACGCTCCGCCTCGCGCAGGTCGGCGGTACGCCCGAGCACGGCGTTCATGGCGTGCACGGCGGGCGTGTCGAAAGGGCGCAGTGACTTGATCCAGGTGGGCACGCGGCAACCAGTTCCTCCGTCGTCGGATCGCCCCGCCGATTCCGGGTCGGCGGCTCGTCCTGGTGGCGGCGCCCTCTCCTCGCCCCCGACATGATGTCCCGCGGCTCCGGTCCACCGGACCGGTCGCCCCATCTTTCCGCGACGAGCGGCGCTTTGTCCGGCCAACTTGAAAATACGTGTTGATCCCGCTACAAAGCGTGAAACGGTCTCTATGCGCGGCGAGCGGCCCTACTAGTGGATCTTGACTAGTACAGTGTCTTCCCGATTCGGGAGGTGATGGGTGACTCCCCGGCACGAACCGGACGACCCTCGAGGCGTGAGCGCGAACGCCCTCGGCGTGGTCATCGACGCCGACGGCCGGCGCGCCTCAGGGAAGGACTTCCAGGCGCTGGCCGACCAGCACGAGCGGCTGACGGCCGCGCTGCGCAGCAGCCTGCGGTCCGGCAGCGGCCTGCCCTTCTGGGAGGTCGACACCCCGTTCAGCGAACTGGCCGAACACCTGCTGCAGCGCCACGTGCGCACCGGTGACGGCCTGCGCGCCGCCGGCGACGGGCAGACCGTCATGGCCCGGCGCAACGTCGCCGTCGAGCAGCTCAACAGCACGACCGTCCAGGACCACACGTGACGGCCGTCACCGACGATCCCGCCATCGCCGCCGACTTCGGCGTCCTGGGTCTCCCGTCCATCCCCGACCCGTCTCCGGCCTACCGGCAGGCCGAAACCCTGCAGGCCGTCGCCGACCACTACACCCTGCTCGCCGGCGACGGCGCTGCGGCCTCCCGCCGCGCCGCCCTCAACCAGGGCCCGGCCGCGGACGCCGCGGACCGGCACGTCAACGGCCCCGGCGGCGTCCTCCCCCAGACCAGCGGCCTGGCGGGCCACTTCGGACTCGTCGCCGGCCTGCACAACAGCGCCGCACAATTCGTCCAGCACGGGAGGACGCGCCTCGCGGCCTACGCGGCCGCGGCCGCCGCGCTCGCCCTCGCCGTCCCCCATGTCCGCGCCTGGGTCAGGGCCAGAGCCCTCCGCCTGTATCAGCAGTTCCGCACCATCCTGGCGAAGTTCGGCGACCTCTACCGCAGGCTCCTCGCCAGAATGGCGCCGGGGACGGCCCGGACGGGTGGCGGCGTCCCGGCGTTCCGCGCCGGCGCGGAACGCACGACGGCGCTCTCGGCCCGAAAAGGTCAGGCCGGCCACCTGCAGCCGCCCGGCCCGCTCGAACGCGACATGCCGCTGCCCAGGCCCGCGGACCTGCGTTTCGAACGCGACAACCAGGGCCTCATCGTCGCCGTGAACGGCCGGCCGGTACGCGAGTTCGTGGGGGACCTGACATTGACCAGGTCATCGGAATATCTGGCCCGCCGGGAGGCGGCACGCGACCTCGCCTTCTCCAGGGCGAAGGCCGGTCCGGTCTACACGCTGCTCATGGATCGGCGCACGGGAAAACTGTACGAAGGTCTCAATGACATGTTGCGGCGGGTGCCCGACGACCTGCACCCCCTCCTGCGGGAACGCTACGACAAGTTCGCCCGCTGGGCTCGCCGCAACGGCCCCTTCCGGCATGACGAGGGCTGGCCGCCGGGCGACTTTCCGCACTGGAGCGAACCGGGCACCCATTCGGAGGTCACCGCGACCAGCAAGGCCCTGTGGGACCGTACGCGCAACGGTGAGACGGTGACCACCGGGACGTTGCGGGAATTCCATTTCGACAACCGCTTGCTGTCGGAGCATTACCAGGGCATCACCGCCCGGCAGCGCATACCGTGCTGCGCCAACTGCACAAACTTCTTGTACGACACACCGAACTCCGTCGGCTACTTCACCCGATATCCCTCCGCGGGGCAGAGCCCGCTGACCGAGTTCACGCCGCCATGGGCCACCTGAGGTCGGGAACCAGCATGCGCATCACGATGAACGACCTGGAATACGACCAGGACCAGCGAGTCCGCTATCAGGGCGCCCCCTACAGCGGCACCGCGTGCGAGCTCTATGCCGACGGCGCGGTCATGACCGAGCAGACGTTCGACCAGGGGATCCCGCACGGCCTCGCGCGGGCCTTCTACCCTGACGGCCGCGTCGAGTCGGAGTGGCGGCACGACCGCGGCCGCCGGCACGGCTCGTTTCTGCGCTGGCATCCGAACGGCCGGCTCGCCGAGGACCGGATCTACGAGCACGGGAAGCTGGTGTCGTGCCAGGCCTGGCACGAGGACGGGACACCCGACGACGGATAGCGCGCCGAGGCCGGGCCAGCCGAATCAATGTCCAGCAGAGTCAATCCCGGCCGCCACGGCCGAGTTCAGTCCTCTGGCTGAATCCTCGATGACCAGCACCTCTTCCTTGCCGACTCCGAAGCGATCCACGCCGATCAGGTATGGCTCCGGATGCGGCTTGGCGAGTTGGTAGTCTTCACGAACGACGAAGAACTCCATGAATTGCTGGATGTGGCGCTCCTCGTGGACGAGTTCGAAGTCCGCACGTTTGGCGGTCGTCACGATGGCCATGCGGGCATATTTTGACAGCTCGCCCAGAGCATCGACCACGCCTTCGATCTCGATGGCTTCTCGTGATGAGCGACGGGACGGCTATGTGTCGCTGGCCTCGGCGGGCACCCGAGATCCGCGGGCCCGCAAACCGTCTGCCGCCACCGGATCAGGCCTCGCAGGAACGACTCAGGCCCCCTGTCCTGATCCAGGAAGGGGCCTGACCTACCGAGCTCCCGCGATTGGACTCGAACCAATAACCTGCCGGTTAACAGCCGGCTGCTCTGCCGTTGAGCTACGCGGGATCGGGCTTCTGCCCACGTCACCAGGGCTTTGCGGCCCCTCCGCCGTGCGCACGACTAGATTAGCGCACTCTGGGAGTGCGTGTCGCATCATAAGCAGGGTAGGCCCGGAGGCAGCGGAGGTGGGAAATGCGTTATCGGATGACATTCGCTGTTGGACTGGCGGTCGGCTACGTGCTGGGCAGCCGGGCAGGACGCGAGCGGTACGAGCAGATCAAGCGGACGGCGCAGCGCGTCGCGGACAACCCCAGGGTGCAGGAGGTGGCCGGGGTGGTCGGCGCGCAGGCGTCGAGGTTCGCGGGGATGGCCAGGACGAGGGTGGGTGACACCCTGCAGCACCGGATCCCGTTCCTGCACGACGACCACAAGCCCGACACGGGCACCGGCTGGCCGGACGACGGCGTCGAGGGCCACAACGCCAGGGAGAGCGGCATTCCCTACTGACGTGGGCGTGGGCGTGGGGCCCGGGGCACGTACGGTGGGTCACACGCCCATGCTGCGCCGCATGCCCTCCAGGGCCTGCTCGGCCTGCGCGCGCAGGCCGGGGTCCTCGGGGTCGAGGCCGTCGTCGAAAACGAAGGTCCAGCCCAGCACCTCACCCCCTGGTTTGCGCCGGGCCACCAGCCGCACGCCGCCCTTGCCCGGCAGGTCGACGTGCTTGTTCACCACGATCGTCGCGTTGACGCGCTCGCGCAGCGTCTCGGGCAACATGCGCGGCTCGGCGATCCGCTCGGCGTGCCACCTGCCGTCGGTGGTGAGCACCCGCATGCCTTCCTCGTCCCACGACGCCCTGTCGATCTGCTCGTACGGCAGGCGCGTGCCGTCGGCCAGGTGGAGGGCGAGGTTGGTGGCCACCACGTGGCCGTCCGGGGTGTGGGTGAACGTCAGCACCCGCTCTCCCCGCTCCATCGTCAGGGATCTGCGCACGTCGGCGGGCAACCGGCGGAAAAGGCTCATTCCCCAACGGTATCGGCGAGCAGATCCAGGGTGAGCGCCGCACTCCACGAGAAATCCCGGCATCCGCGCCCGCTGCCGTCGAAGGGGTCGAAGCACTCGCGGAAGCCGGCCTGCCGCACCAGGCGCAGGGTGCCGTGGGTGAGCTGCCGGGCGAGCGTGTCGAGGGAGTGCACGGCGGCGGCCCTGCGCAGCAGCCAGTTGGTGTTCACCCAGGAGGGCCCGCGCCAGTAGCGGGTGCGGTCGAACTGGGCCGCGCGGATCTCGCAGCTCGGCACCGGGTAGCCGGTGGCGCCCATGAACCTGGCCGACTCCAGCACCTCGACGGCCGTGCGTACGTGCTCGCCGGGCAGCCACGGGTCCAGCAGCGGCCCGAACCCGCCCACCGTGCACACCTTGATCAGCCGGTCGGTACGCAGGTCCCTGGCGTAGAAGCCGCCGTCCCACAGGCGCTCGATCAGGGCCAGCCGGATGCGCTCGGCCTGCTCGGCGTGGGGCACGGGATCGGCGCGGGCCAGTGGCGCCAGCTCCGCCAGCGCCTGGCATGAGGCCAGCCAGATGCCGTTGAACATCGGGTCCTCGATCGCGAACGGGTGTTCGTCGCGTAGGTAGCCGGCGCTGTATCCGGCGTCGCGGTAACGCATGGCCAGCCAGACGTAGCGGTCGTGGGCGCTGTCGGGGTGGCGCTCCTCCATGTCGACATTGCGATAGCCGTACCTGATGACGGGGAGTGCGGCGAGTGCGTCGTCCCAGGCGGGGCTGTCGTCCATGCCCGACTCCCACGGATGCACGATCGCGGCCAGCCCGGCGCCGCCCAGGTCGCGGGCGGAGGCGAGGTAGTCGTGCTGGGCCACCAGCGCCGGGAACGCCTTCCTGACGAACGCGACGTCGCCGGTGTGCCGGTAGAGCCACCACAGGGCGAGTCCCTGCAGCGGCGGTGAGATGAGCCCCGAAGTGAGCACGCGCGGCGCGGCGTCGTGCTCCTGGGAGCGCCATACGGACGGCCCGGGGAAGTACGCCTCCCGCGTGTGGAAGACGATGTGCGGCACCATCCCGGTCGCCCACTGCCCGCGCAGCAGGTTGAGCAGCTCCTCTCGGGCACGGTCCGGCCGGTGCCTGGCCAGGCCGATGACGACGAACGCGGAGTCCCAGCTCCACTGGTGCGGGTAGAGGCCCGGCGCGGGCACGGTACCCGTGCCCGTCCAGTTCGCCTCGAGCACGGCCAGCGCCTCGTGCCCGAGCGCGGCGTCGTCGACCGCCGGCCGCGCCTCCATCACCCAACTATGCCTGCGGATCCCGCGGGAAGCTACTGCGCGGCCACGCGCCGTTCGTCAGGCCCTTTTCACCCACCTCGCCAGGAACATGACGCCGAGCGCCACGCCGCCGATGAGCAGACCCCACTTGAGCAGACTGAGGGCCAAGCCCACGAGAGGGCCGAGGAGCAGGAGCGCGGCGACGATGGCCACGATGATCAGAAGAATACGTCCCATGTTCGACACGGTACGAGGCCTTTTAAGCGGTTTGCAGGCGACACAGGGTTGAATCAGGGACAAGTCAGGGGTTCCCCCCACTTCGGAACCAACCGGTACGACCTTCGCGTTGTGTCGGTAACGAGCACCGGGGCATCGGGGGCCCGCTTCACGGGGAGCGTGATGATCCTGGGACCGCCCATGAGCAGGGAAGCAGCGGACTACGCACTGCGTGCCCGCGCGGACGAACGCGACCGGATCTCCGGCGACCTGCTCGATCTCGAAGCCCATACCACCTACCAGGTGCTCAAAGGGGCCTCCTTACGCGGGACCACGGAACGGCGATGGGCGACCGCTCAGGAGGATCTGGACGTCCTGTGGCGGCTCAACGACGCCTACCGCGCGGTGCTGCGCCGCGCCGAGCAGATCAGGGCCTCGCGCGCCCGGCCCGGCGCCGAGCAGCTCTCGGCGCTCACCGAACTGCTGGCCGGGTCCTCCGTCGTGCTCCGGGTCGCCGCCAGGCCGGTCGAACAGCGTTCCCTGCTCCCGCACCCGGACCTGCGGCTGACCCTCGACGAGGCCGTCATCCGGATGGAGGCCGCCTTCCGTGGGGTGACCTCGGCGCTCAACGACATCGATGCGGTGTGGAACGCCGTACTGCCGCGCCTAGACGGCGCCGAGGCCGACCTGCGCCAGATCTGCGACCTCGAACGCGAGCTGGGAGAGAGCGCCGGCCTGACCGCCGAGGCGAGCGAGCTGGCGCGCTTGCGGACCGCGACGCTGGAGGACCCGCTCGGCTCCTGCGTCGACCCGGACCTCGACCGGCTGACGCGCCTGCTGGCCTCCTCCCGCGCCGAGCTCGACCTGGCGATCAGCGTGAAGCGGGAGTTCGCCGAGCGGCGCGAGAACCTGGTGGCCGCACTCGACCTCGTACGCGCGGCCGAGAGCGAGGCGCGGCTGGCCCACGGCGCGGTCGTCGCCAAGATCGCCCTGCCGCCGCAGGCCCAGCCGCGCGGCCAGGTCGAAGCGCTGGCCGCCGAGCTCGACGCGCTCGACGTCTCGGCCGACCCCTGGGTGCTGCGGGCCAAGCGCCTGGCCCGCCTCGAGGACGACGCCCGTCAGGCCGCCGAGCAGGCGCGAACCACGGCGAAGGCGCTCTACGGCCTGATCGGCAGGCGCGACGAGCTGCGCGGGCGGCTCGGCGCCTGCGAGGCGATGGCGGCCCGTAAAGGGCTGGCCGAGGACCCGGCGGTGTCGGAGTCGTTCGTACGGGCCCGCGCGCTGCTGTGGAGCGCTCCGTGCAACCTGACGAAGGCGGCGGCGGCCGTCGAGGCCTACCAGCGCGCGATCCACGGAGGTAAGCGATGACCCGCTGCGCGCAACCCGGCTGCACGGGAACGATCGACGAGGGTTACTGCGACTGGTGCGGCGCCGCCGCGAGCCCGCCCCAGCCCGTGCCGGCGCAGCCCGTGCCGGCATCGGGCCCCGTGTCCGCTCCGGTCGTCACCCAGCCGGTGAGCAGGCCGGTGAGCAGGCCGGTGAGCAGGCCGGTGAGCGGGCCCACGGGCAGCAGCGGCAGGTCGCGGGCCGGCGTGCTGGCCACCATCGCGGACCTGCCGTCCGTGCCCTACCGCGACCCGGCCGGGGCGGTGATGCCCGACCCCCAGGTGCCGGAGAACAAGCGGCACTGCGCCAACCCGGCGTGCGGGAAACCCGTGGGCCGCTCCAGGGACGGCCGCCCCGGTCTGACGGACGGGTTCTGCCCGCACTGCCGTACGGCGTTCTCGTTCACCCCCAAACTGGGCAAGGGCGACCTGGTGGCGGGCCAGTACCGCGTGCTCGGCTGCCTGGCGCACGGCGGGCTCGGCTGGATCTACCTCGCCTCCGACGAGAACCTCGACGGCCGGTGGGTGGTGCTCAAGGGCCTGCTCAACACCAACGACCCCGAGGCGCTGGCGGCGGCCGAGGCCGAGCGGAAGTTCCTCACCACGGTCGACCATCCCAACATCGTCAAGATCTTCAACTTCCAGCGCTCGGCCGGCCTCGGCTACATCGTCATGGAGTACGTAGGCGGCCAGTCCCTGCACGAGCTGCGCCGCCAGGGCCCGTTGCCGCTGCGCGACACCCTCCTGTACGGCAGGGAGATCCTGCACGCGTTCGGCTACCTGCACGAGCACGGCCTGGCCTACTGCGATCTCAAGCCGGCCAACGTGATCAGGGTCGGCAAGCGGCTCAAGCTCATCGACCTCGGCGCGGTGCAGCCCATCGGCTCGCCGCCCGGCTCGTCGTGGGCCACGGTCGGCTACCACGCGCCCGAGCTGGACACCCAGCCGACGTCGGTCACCTCCGACCTGTACACCGTGGCGAGGACGCTGGCGGTGCTGGCGGTGCCCGGGTTCAGTCCCGCGCAGGGCGGCGTCGCCGCCCCGCTGCCGGTGGACTGCGGGCACCCGTCGTTCACCCGGCTGCTCCGCAAGGCGACCGCCGCCGATCCCGCCCGGCGTTTCCAGCGCGCGTGGGAGATGGAGGAGCAGCTCGTCGGGGTGCTGCGGGAGCTCAGCGCCGTGGAGGAGGGGGTGCCGTACCCGGCGCTCTCGACGTTGTTCGGGCCGGAGCGGACGGCGGTGGGAACGGCGCTGTCGGACGCCCCCGACGAGGTGTTCGAGCCGCTCGATCCGGCGGCGGTCGCGACGGCCTTGCCCGTGCCGCTGGTCGATCCCGCCGACCCGGCCGCGGGATCGCTGGCGGGGCTGCTCGGCCGTGACAGCGGGACGCTGGTCGACCAGCTCTCCGCGATGCCGCAGACGCCCGAGACGAAGCTGATGCGCGCCAGGCTGCTGGCCGAGCGCGGGGCGGCCGAGGCGGGCGACGTGCTCGACGAGCTGTCCGCGGAACTGCCCGGCGACTGGCGGCCCACCTGGTATCGCGGGGTGCTGGCGCTGGCCCGGCGCCAGGAGCAGGAGGCCGTGACCAGGTTCGACGCCTGCGTGTCGGAACTGCCGGGAGAGCTCGCGCCGAAGCTGGCCCTGGCCTTCGCTCTTGAGCACGCCGGCAAGCCGGCCGCCGCCTGGTACGAGTATGTCTGGCGGACCGACCACTCCTACGTGAGCGCGGCGTTCGGGCTGGCCAGGACGGGCCGGATGACCGTGCTCGACGAGGTGCCCGCCACGTCGTTCTACCGCGTCGCGGCGCAGGTGGCGCTGGCCGCGTCGGTGGTGCGGCGGCCCGACCTGAGCGGGCTCACCGTCGCCGGCCTGACGGGCGCGGTCGAGCGGGTGGCCGCCCAGGCCGACCTCGACCCGCGCCGCCGCGACCTGCTCACCGCCGAACTGCTCGGCGCGGCGCTGACCTGGCTGCGGACCGGCAAGCCGCCGAAGAACGTGACGCTCGCGGGAGCGCCGTTCACCGAAACCGGGCTGCGCAGGTCCATCGAGTCGATCTACCGCAGGCTGGCCGTGACGGCCGGCACCCGCCAGGAGCGCCTCGCGCTCATCGACCAGGCCAACACCGTACGACCGAGGACGTGGGTGTGACAGATCCCCAGCCCATCCAGCACGACGCACCGGCCGCCTGCCCGGTGTGCCAGACCCCGGTGCTCAAGGGCGACGTCTACTGCGAGGCGTGCGGCCACGCGCTGGGCTCCCCCGTGTGCGCGTTCTGCGACGCGGCGGCCGTCGACGCCGAGGGCTACTGCGAGCGGTGCGGCCTGCGCCAGCCCACCGACCGGGACCACGCCGAGATCGTGCTCGTCGGCGGCGCCGCGGGCGTCACCGACAGAGGGCTGCGGCGCAGCCGCAACGAGGACGCCATGGCCCTGCTGACCGCCGGCGGCACGACCGTGACCGTGGTCTGCGACGGCGTGGGCAGCTCGCCCAGGGCCGACGAGGCGTCCGCGGTCGCCGTCGAGACCGCGTCGGCCGCGCTGTGCAGAGGGCTGTCGCCGGAGGAGGCGTTCGACCTGGCCGGGCGGGCCGTGAGCAAGCTCGCCACCTCCGTGCACGACGCCCCCGCCTGCACGTACGTCTCCGCCGTGGTCGGGCCGGGCCGCGTCACGCTCGGCTGGGCGGGCGACAGCCGGGCGTACTGGCTGCCCGAGGGCACCCTGCTGACCACGGACGACGCCGTCCCGACCGGCGAGATCACCGCCTGGCTCGGCGCCGACGCCGTCGGCGTCACGCTCAACGTGCGCACGCTCACCCCGCGCGGCCCCGGCCACCTGCTCGTCTGCAGCGACGGCCTCTGGCGCTATCTGGACGGCTTCGCCTTCCCTCGCGCGGGGACCCCGCTTGAACTGGCCCGCGAGCTGCTGCGCCACGCGCTGGACTCCGGCGGCCAGGACAACGTGACCATCGTCGTGATCCCCCTAGGAGAAGTCCATGAGTGACCGGCCCGCTTTCACGTTGACCATCGACCAGAACAAGTACCTTTCCCTCGACGGGCGTGAGGTGCACGCCATTCTCACGGTGAGCTCGACCGGCGGCGTCACCACGCAGGCCGTCCCGGCGGAGGCCGCCGAAGTGATCATCGTGGACACGTCGGGCTCGATGAGCGGCGCCAAGATCCGCGAGGCCCGGCAGGCCGCCGCCACGGCCGTGCAGACGTTGCGCGACGGCGTCCACTTCGCGGTGGTCTCCGGCACGGGAAGCGCCAAGGTCGTCTACCCGAGTGGCAGCACGCCGAGCCTGGTCCAGGCGAACCCTGCCACCAGGGCCGAGGCGGCCAAGGCCGTCGAGAGGTTGTTGTCGTACGGCGGAACCGCCATGGGCGAGTGGCTGAAGCTGGCGGGGCACCTGCTGTCGACCCGACCTCACGCGATCAAGCACGCGCTGCTCATGACCGACGGCCAGAACAACGAGCGCGCCGACGTGTTCGACTCGGTGCTGTCGGCGTGGAGCGGCACGTTCGTGTGCGACTGCCTGGGGATCGGCGCGGACTGGCAGCCCGCCGAGCTGCGCAAGGTGGCCGAGGCGATGCTCGGCACCTTCGACTACGTGCGCGACCAGGGGGACCTGCCGGAGTATTTCCGCCGGCTCACGCAGGCGTCGATGAACAAGACCATGGCCGACCTGTCGTTGCGCGTGTGGGTGCCGCAGGCCGCGCGGCTCATGTTCGTCAAGCAGGTCGACCCGGTGCTGCTCGACCTGACCGGCAAACGCGCCGACGTCAACCCGCTGACCGGCGACTACCCGACGGGCTCCTGGGGACCCGAGGAGCGCAAATACCATATCTGCGTCGAGGTGCCACCCGGGCAGGTCGGGCAGGAGATCAGGGCGGGCTGGGTCAAGCTCGTGCACCCCGACACCCAGGACGTCCTGGCCAGCGGCAACGTGCTCGCCCAGTGGACCGACGACCTGGCGCTGTCCACCCAGATCAACGGCAACGTCGCCCACTACACCGGCCAGGCCGAGCTGCACGACCTCATCCAGGACGGGCTCAGCGCCAGGGCGATGGGCGACATCGAGACCGCGACGGCCCGCCTGGCCAAGGCGAGGGACCTGGCCGGCGCGTCCGGGCGCGAGGACACCGCCAAGCTGCTCGACCGGGTGGTCGAGGTCGATCCGGCCACCGGCACGGCCCGGCTGCACAAGAACGTGGACAAGGAGGACACGCTCGAGCTGGACACCGGCTCCGTCCGCACCAGCCGGCTGCGCAGGGAAGGAATTTGATGGCTACCTGTCCGCAGGGCCACCCCTCGAGCGCCGACGACTACTGCGACGTGTGCGGCACGCGGATGGCGGGAGTTGTTGCGCCGCCCGCCGCGCCCCAGCCGCCGGCCCAGGAGCCCTCCGCCGCCGAGAGCTGCCCCGTCTGCCGGACGCCGCGGGCCGGGCAATTCTGCGAGGTGTGCGGCCACGACTACAGCGGCGCCCCCGGGGCCGCCGGGGCCGCCGGGGCCGCCGGGGCCGCCGGGGCCGCCGTCCCGCTCCCCGTGACCGGGGCCCGGTGGGAGGCCGTCACCGCCGCCGATCGCTCCTACTACGAGAAGGTCATCGCCGAGGGCGGCCCCGACGCCGACGCGGTCGCGTTCCCGCCGTACTGTCCTGAACGCTCGTTCGGGCTGCACGGCGAGCAAGTACGCATCGGGCGGCGCAGCAAGGCCAGGAACCTGGCACCCGAGATCGACCTGACCGGCCCGCCGGAGGACCCGGGCGTCTCGCACCTGCACGCCGTGCTGCTGGCCCAGCCGGACGGCTCCTGGCAGCTGGTCGACCCCGGCTCCTCCAACGGCACCCAGGTGAACGGCAGGCCGCTCCAGACGAACGTGCCGGTCAGGATCGGCCCCGGTGACCGCATCCACCTGGGCGCCTGGACCGTGATCGCCATCAGGGAGGGCACGCCGTGACCCTGGTGCGGACCCGGCCGGGCACGTCGTCACCCGTCGAGCGCGGCGTCCCCGGCCGCATCCGGGTCATCTCCGGCATCACCGTCGCCTCGCTGGCGCTGCTGTTCGTGGCGCTCGCCGCCGGCAGCTCGACGGCCCGCGACGGGCTGCAGGTCATCGGCCGCGACGCGGGCCCGCAGGTCGTCGCCACCGCCGGCCTCTACCTGGCGCTGAGCGACATGGACGCGCAGGTGGCCAACGTCCTGGTGATGGGCGACGGCTACCCCCGTGAGCGCGAGGCCGCGACCACCCGCTACGAGCAGCAGCGTTCCGTCGCCAACCAGGCCCTGCTGAAGGCGTTCGAACTGTCCGGCGACAACCCGGCGGAACGGCGGACCGTGCAGTCGGTGCTCGACGGGCTCGGCCGCTACGAGCGGCTCGCCGGGCAGGCGCTGCTGCTCGACGAACGCTCCGGGCACGCGCCGGGACCGCCGCCGGAGGAGGTGGTGCGGTCCTACCGCGACGCCACCGACCTCATGCGCCAGGTGCTGCTGCCGCAGGCGTACAACCTGACCCTGGAGAACGGCACGATCGTCCGCGGCACCTACGACGAGAAGGCGTTCACCGTGCCCCTCCTGCGCGACGCGGTCGTGGTCGCCGGAGTGGTCGCGATCGGCTGCCTGCTCTGGCTGCAGATCTTCCTCGCGCGGCGCTTCCGCCGCGTCTTCGGTCCGGCGCTGATCGCCGCCACGCTGGCCACAGCGCTCGCGCTGGTCTCCGGGGTGGCCGTGCTCGGCCAGGACATGCAGGCGCTGCGCACCGCCAAGTCGGACGGCTTCGACTCCGTGCTCACGCTCGCCAAGGCACGCGCGATCAGCAACAGCATGCAGGGCGACCAGAGCCGCTACCTGCTCGACAAGGAGCGGGCCGACACCTACGAGCACACGTACCTGGACAAGTCGATGTCCGTCGTCTACTTCGAGGCGGGCAACCTCGACGCCTACCACCGCAAGGTGACCACCGGCTCGACGGACTTCCTCGGCCTGCTCGGGCCGGAGCTCGGCGGCCGGCAGGGCAAGGCCGCGCTGGCGGCGTACCGGGACTTCCAGGCCGCCGACGTGGAGTTCCGCCGGCTCGCGCTCGGCGGCCAGACCAACGAGGCGGTCGCCGAGCGGCTCGGACCGGTCACCACCGCGTTCACCGCCTACGACGAGGCGCTGCTCAAGCTGGCGGAAACACACCAGGGCGTCTTCAAGCGCGCGATCGACGCAGGCGAGGGCGCGCTGAACACCCTGTGGCTGCTGCTTCCCTTCGCCATCGGCGCGATCGGCCTGCTGGTGATCGCCGGAGTGCGGCCCCGACTCAAGGAGTACCGGTGAAACGGGTGCTGGGAATGCCGCCGGCCGGGCTGTTGGCCGTGCTGCTTGCCGTGGCCGCGGTCCTCGTGACCAGTTGCGGCATTCGCGACCAGGAGTCGATCCTGGACAAGGACGAGATCGTCATAGGGGTACGCCCCGACCTGCCGCTGGTCGGGTTCCGCACACCCGGCGGCGGTTTCGAGGGCTTCGACGTGGACGTGGCCCGCTACGTCGCCGGCAAGCTGGACAAGGAGTTCACCTTCCTGCCCACGCTGGCGGCCGACCGGGACGACGTGCTGGTCGACGGGCGGGCCGACATGGTGGTGGCGACGTACACGATCAGCCAGGACCGCAAGGCGAACGTGTCGTTCGCGGGGCCGTACCACATCTCGTACCAGGACATCCTGGTCCGGGCCGACGAGACGATCAAGAACGTGCGCGACCTGGAGGGGCGCAGGATCTGCGAGGTCACGGGCGCGAACGCGGCCAAGCGCGTCGTCGAGGAGCGGAAGGTGGCGGCGCGGGTCGTGCCGTTCCCCGACTACCGGCGCTGCCTGGCGGCGCTGAAGAGCAACCAGGTGGACGCGGTCACCACCAACGACGTCATCCTGGCGGGCCTCGCCGCGCAGGACGGTGCGGGGCTTCGGCTGGCCAACGCGCAGTTCAACGAGCAGCGCTCGGGCATCGGCCTGCCCAAGGGCGACGTACCGGCCTGTGAGGCAATCAACCGGGCGATCACCGACATGTACCAGGACGGCACCGCCGAGAAGCTGCTGAAGAAGTGGTTCGGCAAGTCGGGGCTGGACCTCGACACGATCGCGGTACCGCAGTTCGAGGGCTGCTCCTGACCACGGGACGGGGCCGGCACGCTCGCCCGGCTCCCGGACGTGGGACGGGCCCGGACGCGTTCGCCCGGGCCCGTTCCCCTCGAATCAGTCCAGGTAGTCCCGCAACATCTGGGCGCGCGTCGGGTGGCGGAGCTTGGCCAGGGTCTTCGACTCGATCTGCCGGATGCGCTCCCGCGTGACGCCGAACTCCCTGCCCACCTCCTCCAGCGTGCGCGGATGCCCGTCGGCCAGGCCGAACCGGAGCTGGATGATGCGCTGCTCGCGGTCGGACAGCGTGGCCAGGATGTCGTCGAGCTGGTCCTGCAGCATGATGAAGGCCGCGGCCTCCATCGGCACGACCGCGTCGGCGTCCTCGATGAAGTCGCCGAGGTCGGAGTCCTCCTCTCCGATCGGCGACTGCAGCGACACGGGTTCCTGGGCGATGCGCTGGATCTCCACCACACGATCGACAGGGAGGTCCATCTCCTTGGCGATCTCCTCCGGAATCGGCTCCCGGCCGAGGTCCTGGTGGAGCTGGCGCTGCACTCTGACGAGCTTGTTGATCGTCTCCACCATGTGCACCGGAATGCGAATGGTGCGCGCCTGGTCGGCGATGGCCCGTGTGATCGCCTGACGGATCCACCAGGTCGCGTAGGTGGAGAACTTGTAACCCTTGGTGTAGTCGAACTTCTCGACCGCCCGGATGAGCCCGAGGTTGCCCTCCTGGATCAGGTCCAGGAACAACATGCCGCGGCCCACGTACCGCTTGGCGATCGACACCACCAGCCTGAGGTTGGCTTCGATCAGCCGCTGTTTGGCCCGGGTGCCCTGCCAGACGAGCTCCCTGAGCTCAGGGAAGGCCAGACGCGAGACCCCGTTGGCCAGCCTGTCCTCGGCGAACAGGCCCGCTTCGATCGACTTGGCGAGCTCCACCTCCTCCTCGGCGGTCAGCAACGGCACGCGGCCGATCTCCCGTAGATAGATACGGACGAGATCGCTGGTCGGCGCCCGCTTGCCTACGTCTTCCTCATCGGCGCGGGCAGGCTCCTCGTCGCCCTGGGGCTCGAGGACCTCCACGCCATTCTCGGCGAGCATCCGCACGACGCGTTCCAGCGCGTCGGACGGCAACTCGGATCGGTCAAGCGCGGCTGCGACGTCATCGACGGTTACGCTTCCGCGCTCCCTTCCTTTCGCGACGAGGTCCGCCACCTGATCTACCGATGGCGGTCCGCTTGGCAGCACCGATGCACCCACGGGAGACAGTCTGCAGTATTGGTTCCATCAAATGGCAGACCCATTTTTGTCACCGAAGGTAAGGCGATCGTCCTTACCGAATTGAGATCGACTTAAGGTTTAGGCCGAGTTTGATCAGGAAAGTAAAGTCAATTACGCGGTCTGGATTCACGCGCCCGGCGACGCCGCCTGCCGGACGCACCCTTCCCGCTGCCTCGGCAACGCCTCCCCGGCCCCGTCCGGCCCGGTGGACGGCGCCGCATTCCCCGCTCAACCGCCTGGCATTCCAGGCCGCGATCGCAGCCGAACTGTTACCAACCCGGGACCGCCACCCCGATCCCCACGCCGGACGGGCGCCGTCGGAGCCGCTTCTGGCCGCAGCATATTGTGGACCGCTCGCCGCACCGGAGCGCACGGTGTCAGGTGTGTCAGGCGCGGACGTCCCGGTCAGCTGCCCGCGAGCCGGTCGCGCAGCACCCTGCGTTGTTGCTCCAGCGCCACCAGCTCACCGAACAACTTGTTGTACTCCTGCTGTTCCTCCACCGGGTTGAGCCGCTGGATGCGTGACTTCACCTGTGCGATGGCCCGGTCGACCGGCATGGCCTCGACCGCCGCCATGATGTCGCGGGCATAGCGCTCCTCGGTGTGGGCGTCCGTCTGGATCGCCTCCACCGCGAACCGGGTCACCAGCGCCCTGGCGCCCTCCTCGTGAGCGTGCTCCAGCAGCCGGTCGACCCACTCCCGCCCGCCGTGACCCGCCGCGGCGACGCCCCCGGCGGCGGTAATGACCTTGTGCAGGGCCGCGTGCTCGACGGTGGTGAAGGCCCGCGCGTCGAGCGCGTCGAAGCGCGGGCCCAGCAGGGCCGGCCGCTGCACGGCCAGTTTGAGCAGCTCGCCCTCGACCCGCACGCTGGGATCGACGGGTGCGGCCCTGGCGACCCGCCGGCCGCGGCCCTGCTGCGCGCCCGACACCTCGGAGATGCGCTGCATGACGAACCGCTCGTCCATGAAACCGAGCCAGCGGTCGAGGTCGATGGCGTAGCGCTTGCGCAGGCCCACGTCCTTGATGCCGGCCACGATCGGGGCGGCGGCGTCGAGCGCTGCGATCTTGCCTTCGTTGCTGCGCAGGTCGTAGCGGGAGATCGTGCTCCTGATCGCGAACTGGAACAGCGGCTCCCTGCTCGCGATCAGGTCGCGCACGGCCGCGTCGCCCTGCTTGACGCGCAGCTCGCACGGATCGAGCCCGTCGCCCTGCACCGCGACGTAGGTCTGGGTGACGAACTTCTGCTCGTCGGCGAACGCCCGCAACGCCGCCTTCTGCCCCGCCGCGTCGCCGTCGAAGGTGAAGATCACCTCGCCCCGGAACTCGGCCTGGTCGAGCAGGAACCGCCGCAGGATCTTGATGTGCTCCTCACCGAACGAGGTGCCGCAGGTGGCCACGGCGGTCGGTACGCCCGCCAGGTGGCAGGCCATCACGTCGGTGTAGCCCTCGACGATCACCGCCTGGGAGCGCTTGGAGATCTCCCGTTTCGCCAGATCGATGCCGTAAAGCACCTGGCTCTTCTTGTAAAGCGGCGAGTCAGGCGTATTGAGATATTTCGGGCCATCGTCGGAATCGAGCAACTTCCGTGCGCCGAATCCGATCACATCGCCCGTGGCGTCCCTGATGGGCCAGATCAGCCGGCCGCGGAACCGGTCGATCGGACCCCGCCGCCCCTCCTTGGCCAGCCCGCCCTTGACCAGTTCGTCGGCGGAGAACCCGCGACCCATCAGGTGGCGGACCAGCGACTCCCACTCGGCCGGCGCGTATCCCACCCCGAACGTCTCGGCGTCGGCCCGCTCGAACCCCCGCTCCGACAGGAACCGCCGCCCGGCCGCCGCGTCGGGGCCCAGCAGCTTGTCGGCGTAGAACTCGGCCGCCGCCCGGTGCGCCTCGACCAGCCTGGCCCGCTCACCATGGTCCCGCTTCGGGACGTAGCCGCCCTGTTCGTACTGCAACTGGACGCCGGCCCGCTGCGCCAGCCGCTCGACCGCCTCGCTGAAGGACAGATGCTCGATCTTCTCGACGAACGTGATCACGTCGCCGCCTTCGGTGCAACCGAAGCAGTTGCCGGTCAGAATGTTGTCTTCGAGGGCGAAGGCATGCCCATGGTCGACAGTGGCGCAGAAGACTTCCTCGACCCGGTCGCTCTCCTCGACGGACTGCACCACCCAGTCGCGCCGCGCGAACGCCATCGTTGTGGCGGTGCTCCTCAGCCGGTGCTCGTCGAGCAGGAAGCGGTCTTCGGGCCAGCCGTGCAACTGGTCGTCCTTGACGTCGAGCGTCGCCGTGTTCCCCCCGCTCCCCCCGCTC
>NZ_JAAAHR010000181.1:0-18927 GCF_009908215.1 Nonomuraea sp. K271
CACCGGAGAACTCCTGCGCGAGCTGACCATCGACCCCGCCCGCGACTACCAACCCCAGGCAAACCCCAACACGACGAAACCCCCGAACCCGTAGGTTCGAGGGTTTCCGATGTCCTGAGACATCACAAAGCTGCCAGAGCACGATTCGAACGTGCACCTACCCGGTTCAGAGCCGGGCGTCCTGCCTGTTAGACGATCTGGCATCGAAAGGAGAATCGTGGACCGACAGGGACTCGAACCCTGAACCTCTGCTTGCAAGGCAGATGTGATGCCTTTTCACCATCAGCCCATGGCGCGCGAAAAGAAAAAGCCACCTGAGTCATCAGGCGGCTCGTGAGCGAATCTCGGGGGAGTCACCCAGGAGCACGCCGGACCACGGCCTGACCGGCCTGGCGTTGCGCCCTTCTGACGGCGGCCGCGCGGCTCATGGCTCCTCCTCCGGCGATGTCGCGGCCCGCTCTTCGGCGGTTCGCGTGAGACCACGATAATCCGGGCGTCCGGCATGCCGCCACGTATTATTCGCGGCCTTGCGGCGCTTCGCGCTGACCCGCGCGGTGTTGCCGCGGACGCCGGACCACTTGAGGAACCGGGGCGTCATCGCGGGGTGCCGGTGTCGCGCAGGAGCAGCACGGCGATGTCGTCCGTACGCTGGTCGTCGTGGGCGGCCGCCTCGACGAGGTCCGCCGCGGAATCGCACAGCGGCGTGCCGGGCGGGGGCGCGAACCGGCGGGCCAGCCCGGCCATGGCGTCGCCCAGGTCGAGGCCGGGCTCCTCGATCAGGCCGTCGGTGTAGAGGGTCAGGATCGAGCCGGGTTCCAGCACCAGGTCGGTGGTGGCGTACTTGGCGTCGGGGTCGATGCCGAGCAGCGGCCCAGGGGAGACGTCGATGATCCGCGTGGCGGCGCCGGGGCGGCTGAGCAGGGGCGGGAAGTGCCCGGCGCTGCTCAGGCACGCGGTGTGCTCCTCCAGGTCGAGGCTGAGGTAGAGGCAGCTGGTGAACCGGTCGGGGGACAGTTCGGTGAGCAGGCGGTTGGTGTGCGCGAGCACCTCGCCAGGGGGCGACCCCGCGCTGGCGTGAGCGTGGATGGCGGTGCGCACCTGGCCCATGAGGGCGGCGGCGTTCATGTCGTGCCCCTGCACGTCGCCGATGACGGCCGCCGCCATGGTGGGGCTCAGGCGGATGAGGTCGTAGAAGTCGCCGCCGATGTCCATGCCGGGCAGGGCGGGCACGTACCGGGCGGCCACGTCGAGGCCGGGGATCTCGGGCAGCTCGTGGGGCAGCAGGCTGGCCTGCAGGCACTGGGCGAGCTGGTGTTTGGTGTCATACACCCGGGCGCGCTCGAAGGCCTGCGCGATCAGCCCGCCGAGCGCGGTGAGCGTGGCCCGCTCCTCGCCGCTGAAGCGGTGCGGGTGGGCATAGGCCAGCACGCACGTGCCGAAGGGCCGGCCCGAGGTGGCCAGCGGCAGGAACGCCCAGGCACTCATGCCGTCGGCGCGGATGGAGTCGGGACGGTGACGGCGCAGCTCCTCCCACGTGGCGAAGAAGGCAGGCTCCGCCGCTTCGTAGTGGTCCGGCGGGCCGAGCTGGTGGATGGCGGGGCGGCTGTCGTACTGTTCGACGGCCTCCTGGCTGTAGCCGCGCGACGCGGCCACGCGCATCCGGTTGTCCTGCCAGGTCAGGATGGCCAGGGCCTGCGCGCCGTAGACGGGGATGACGTGGTTGGCGACGAGGTCGACCACCTCCTGCGCGGTCACCGCGCGGGCCAGCGCGGTCGCCAGGTGCAACATCTCGTGCAGCGCCATCACACGCGGCTCACGTCCGGCGACGGCGCTTGGCTCGACGACGCGGGCGGCCTTGGCGGGCGCGACCCGTACGGTGACGCCTGACAACCCCGGATAGAACCGGAAGGTCAGCTGCCGCGCGCCGACGCCGCTCGCGGTGTAGCGGGTGGCCTGCCGGCTGATGACCGCGGCCCGGTAACGGTCCTCGAACGCGGGGTCGTTGAGCCACGGCAACGACTCCCACAGCGGCCGCCCGAGCAGCTCGGGCGGGCTGTGGGCGAGCAGTTCGGCGGCCGGCGCGCTGACCAGGCTGACCCGTCCCTCCGCGTCCAGGCAGCAGTAGCCGTCCGGCAGGCGGTTGAGGCAGTCAAGGGCGATCAGGCGGGCGCGCCGGCTGGTGTCGGTCACGGGACGCGGGTCCAGGAGCCGCGGCCGGCACTGCGGGGTGATGCGACGGCCCTGCTCGGCGGCCTGCCGCAGCAGCTCCCCGATCTCGTCGCAGGCGTGGCCGATGACCTCGCGCTGGCGCGGGGTGAGTCCGGAGGCGCGTCCCGACGGCCACAGCAGCACGAGCCCGCCCCAGGCGGCGCCGCCCGAGCAGACGGGGGCGGTCACGAGCGCGAAGTGGTACGGCAGAGCGAGTGCGGCGGCGGGGAACGAGCGGGCCAGTTCCTCCCTGCCGCCCACCCAGATGAGCCGCTGGTCGCGCACCGACAGGGCGATGGGGATGAAGTCGTCCGTCCTGACCCTCGCCCACGCCCTGGCGATCGAGCCGGGGAGGCCCACCGCCGACTCCAGGGTGAGGACGTGGCCGCCCCTGTCCAGCACGTACGCCATGCCGATGTGTGCTCCCGCACCGGCGACGGCCTCGATCAGAAGATCGTCCAGGTGGGACGATTCGCTCGTCTCGCCCGGGCCCGGGAGGTGGTCGCCCCGCATGGCCTCAGTACGCCTCGACCGCGAGCGAGGGGCACGGCAATCGGACAAAGGGCCACATAGGGGCAGAATACACTTTTGGGTGTGATGGGATGGTTACGATCTGGCATACCAGCAGCGTGCGCCCGGTCAGGCGGCTAGGAATGCGGCAACTCCAGCGAGGGCCAGGCTCGCCACTGCACAACCAAGGGCTCCAGCATGCCCGCCAGCTCAGGCATCCGTTCGGCCAGCGCCAGCGCCGCCACCGCCTGGAGCAGCCGGGCCCCCTCCATGAACGCCAGCAACGACCGGTCCACCGGCCCGCCCCCCGCCCGCTCGTACGCCTCGACCGCGCGCGGCCCCGCGCCGGCCAGGTCCCACTCGACCGGCCCCAGGGTGGCGTCCTCGAAGTCGCTGAACAGGTGCCCCCCGGCCGTCAGCAGCACGTTGTACGGCGGTGAGTCGCCGTGCACGGCCTGCGGGCGGGCCCCGGGGAAGGCGCGGGGGAGGTCACGGACCAGGGCCTCGACCACGGCGTTCTCCCGCTCGGCCCGGTCGAGGTCCGCCGTGGTCAGGATGCCGGGCCGCTTGCCCAGCACGGCCAGCGACTGCGCAGTCCCCGGCACCAGCGGCGCCAGCACCGGCAGCTCGCCGGGGTAACCGGCCATGATCCGGTGCAGCTCGGCCACCCACCCGGTCTGCTCCACGAACCGCTCCTCCAACGCGTCCGGGGGCGCGGCGGCGATGGGGTCGCGCTCGTCGACGTACTGCCAGAAGGTCAGGGACGTCCCGCCGGACTCCATCGGCTCGCGCGGCACCAGCGGGCTCGGCGGCACCACGGGCGCGCCCTGGTCCGCCAGCCAGCCCACCAAGGCCAGCTCCCGCCGCTGCCGCTCGGCCTGCTCGGTGGCGGGCGCCAGGGCCAGGATCGGCACGCGGACCACCACCGGGTCGGGCGCGAGGTGCACCAGCACGTTGAACACGTCGTGCAGCACGCGCGGCTCGTGCGCGCGCAGCCCCAGCTTCCGCCCAGCCGAGACCGCCAGCCGCATCGCCTGCTCGGCCCGCTCACTGAGGGCCTGTCCGGAATCAGCCATGCGGGTGATCTTTACCGGGTCGCGGCCCGTCGTCAATGCGGCAGGCCCACCATGCGATCGAGCAACTGGTGCATGTGAGCGCGGAACCTCCGCAACAGCTCGGGATCGTCCATGCCGATCCGGCGGCCGGTCCCGTCGAGGGTCCCGCTCAGCGTGAAACCGTGGACGCACCACACGATCGTGTACGTGAGCAGCGCCGGATCCGCCCCCGCCGGCTCCGCGAGCGTGGTGAACCCGGCGACGAACTCCCTGGCCAGTGGCTGAAGGCTGTGCTCCTCCAGGTCCTCGATGTCGCTGGCGTCGGACATCCAGCGGTGCGTCCACAACGCGGGGATCTCGGGGTGTTCCGCGCACAGGTCGATGTACGCGTCGACGAACCGGTGCAGCGCCTCCAGGCTCCGTTCGGGCGGTCCGGTCTGCGCCTCGCGGGCCGGCTGCTCGACCGCGGCGGCGAGCGCCCGGTGAGCGTACGCCATGACCTCCAGGTAGAGCCCTCGCTTGGTGGGGAACCACCGGGTCGCTGTGGCCACGTCCACCCCGGCGGCCTCCGCCACCTGCGCCATCGACGTAGCGTCGTGGCTGAGGGCCGCGAACAGCCGGATCGCCGCCCCCACAATCGCCTCCCGTTCGCCGGTCTCTGGAGTGTCCATGGACGCGACCATAGGCGCGGTCCGGCGACCGGCCCATCACTTGATCCGCAAGCCCGGGTAAAAGTAGCTTCTCGATCACACTTTCGCCCGGCAGGCGGTGATCCGATGGAACTGTCCGGTGTCGAGCAACGTTGATCCCCGGGCGCCGGGTCAGCACGTGGACGGCCATGCCGCAGCTCACGAGCCGGACAACCTGCCGCCTGCGCCGTACTCGAAGGACGGCCTGGTGCTGGCCCGCCGCACCTGGCCGACGGGCAGGTCGCAGCGCCCTGGAGGTGCAGGCCGAGCCGGGCACGGCGGTGCCCGCCCTGCTGGGCGACCCGCCGACCGACGGCAGGGGCACCACCACCAACCACACCGACCGCTGGCCCGACCAGCTCTTCGACCGGCTGGGCCCCGCCGAGGGCGTTGCCGTCCAACCAGGCCGCCGGCGGCAACCGCCTGCCGGACGACGGCCTCGGGCCGGGCGGCCTGGCCCGTTTCGACCGCCACGTGCTCGCCCTGAGCGGCGTCCGGTGGCTGATCGTGCTGGAGGGCGTCAACGACGGCGTCAACGACATCGGCACCGCGCTGCCACCCGCACGGCCCAGCAGCGGGTCACCGAGGACCTGATCGCGGCCTACGAGCAGATCATCGTACGCGCGCACGCGCACGACATCCGCGTGTACGGCGGCACGCTCACGTCCTTCGGCCGCAACCTTCCCTACGACGACGCCGAGGCCACCGCGAGGCGGCCGGGCAGGCGGTCAACGACTGGATCAGGCGCGGCGGCAGGTTCGACGCCGTGATCGACTTCGACCGGGCGGGCCCGCGACCCGGCCGCGCCCCGGCGGCTCCTGCCCGAGCTCGACCTGGGCGACCACCTGCACCTCAACCCCGCGGGCCACAGGGCGCTGACCGGGGCGGTGCCCGCCCGGCCGTTCACCGGCTAGACCTGCACGAACTCCAGGTCGAGCAGATGCGCGAGCGACTTCAGCTCGCCCGCGCGGTGACCGGTGCCGAGGGCCCAGTGGTGGGACATGCCGGTGGCGCTCCACTCGTCGGTCCACTCGCCGGGGTCGCGGCCGAAGTCGACGCGCGAGGTGGTGTTGCCGATCTGCAGGTGGGGCCCGTCGACCGTCTCGCCCTCGGAGGCGAGGAAGGCGAAGCGCCCGTCGCGGCGCTGGATGAGCCCGAACGCGGTGACCGGCCCGTGCTTGACGTCGAACTCGACGGAGACGCCCCAGCCGCGCTTGCCGTGGTAGACGCCGAGACCGCGCAGAAGCGGCTTCCTCGCGCTGATGGCGAGGTGGGCGGGCCCGTCGTGGCCCATCTCGACGTGACCGCGGTGGAAGTCGAGCGCCTGAAGTTCGGTGAAGGAGCCGCCCGCGCCCAGCCGGTCCATGATCAGCATGGCCAGGCTGGTGCGCAGCTCGTACTCGCCGGCGGCGGGGATGCCGCGGGCGGTGAGCAGGGAGGCGCCGAGAATCATGCCCGCGCCGAGGCGCTCGTGCGTCTCGCCGTTCAGCCCGCGATGGTAATAGGCCAGGCTGTCCAGCTCGAAGTCCGCCACCAGCCGGTCGAGGCCGACCGAGACGCGGCAGGCCCAGTCGAGGTCGGTCTCGTTGACGGAGTCGGCGAAGTCGAAGATCTTCTCGGTCTCGGCGCGCTTGGCCGCGGTCTCGGCGTCGGTGACCTTCTCCACGCGCACCCGCAGGTCGTCGAACTCCAGCACCTCGACGTGCCCGCCGAAGTTCGAGCTCACCAGCGTCAGGTCTGTGGAAACGTCCAGCATGCCGGGGTAGAGGTGACCCATCAGGCCGTGCCGCCCGTGCCGCAGCGCGGCCCTGGCGGCGGCCGCCCGCACCCAGCCGCCGATGCGCTTCCAGGCCCGCTCGTCCTCCAGGTGGCCCGACACCGAGCGGAACGGGATGCCGCACCGCTGGAAGGCGTTGGCCATCTCGGGCAGCGGGCAGGCGCCGCAGTAGGCCAGCCACTGGCCGGTGTCGAAGGTGGCGTGGTCCATCGACTCGGTCGGCTGCAGGTTGATCAGCAGCACGGGGGCGCCGCTGCGCTGCGCGATCGGCACCAGCATCGTGGCGGTCATATAGGTGGTGAGGAAACCGACGATGAGGTCGCAGTCGGCGGCCCGCAGCTTCTCGGCCGCGACCGCCCCCTCCTGCGCGTCGGAGATGAACCCGACGTCGACGATCTCCGCGTCCAGCTCCCGCATGCGCTCCGAGACCCGCGCCGACGAGCGCTGTAGCTGGGGGAGCAGGTCGGGGAACTGGGGCCAGTACGCTCCCAGCCCTCCCGCCACGAGCCCTACGCGTACCTGCCTGGTGCTGGCCATGGTGCTGCCCTCCGACGCGGCTTCACCGCGCAAAACGTTTTACCTGGATCGGCCTCACCGGGACGGTATTGTGGCGGCAGCGTAGGGTCAAGAGGCCTGCACAGGGGCTTCACACGTTTTAATGAACGACGTGGCGGTCGAGGAAGCCGGTGACGGTCCGGGCCAGCGTCAGCCGGTGGTCCGACAGGGCGTGGTCGGTCGGATAGAGCCGATGCTGCAGCCCCGGGAACCGGATGCGCCTGGTAGACCGCGCCCCTGGTGCCACGGAGCGGCAGCAGCGCGTCCTCCCACGCGGCCGCGTACGCCTCGCGCGCGCCGGGAACGGCCCGGCAGGCCGCCGCGGCCACGCCCAGATCGAAGGCCGCCACCGACACGACGGCCCGCACCGCGGGGTCCTGCGCGTACGAGCCGCCCACGCCCCACGAGCCGCGGTAGTGGAACACCAGCGCGGCGTAGCCGGCCCGGCGCAGCGCCCGCGCGAGGTCGAAGCTGCGCTCGTTGCCCGGGAAGCCGTGCAGGAGCACCACGACGGGATGCGGCCCGGGCCCGGTGGGCAGGTGCAGAACCCCCAGCAGCGTGTGGCCGCCACTGGTGAACGTCACCGCCGGGGTGCCGGCGGGCGGCCCGGGCCGGTGGGGACGTCGTCCGCGGGAGCGTCGGCCATGTCGGCCTTCATCCTGGTCGAACTGATCGGTTCGATCAGCAGGGCAGCAGACGCGGCCGGCCACCGATCAGCGGCCGCTCCACTTGATCTCGTACGGCTTGAGCGCGAACTGCGTGCCGTCGACGGTCGTCGTCACGGGGCCGCCGGAGGTGTTGACCAGCAGCAGCTGCTCCGGCTGGGCCAGCACCCTGACCTGGGGATCGGAGGAGGTGAGCGGCTCAAGCTCCGCCCCGGCAGGGAACCATCGGGTGAAGCCGGCGACGAGCCTTGCCGTGGGCTGCTCGGCGCCCGTACGCGGATGCCACAGACATGCCGGGCAGGAGCCCTCCTTCGCCTGCGGGTTCCAGTAGAGGGCCGTGGCGGCGCCGCTCCGCGCGAACTCGATCATCGAGGCGGCCTGCACGGCCAGCCGCTTGGGCTCGGGCCACGTGGTGCCGTCCTCCGGCACGAAATACCACTCCGACCACCACACCGGCAGGTCGCCGGCCTTCTCGCGCACCCACTGGGTGACCGCGGCGAACTTCTCCAGTGCCCGGAACTCGTCGGGCAGCAACTGGTGGGCGTCGGTCATCGAGGCGCCGTCGACCACGACGAAGTCGGCGCCCTTCTTGTTGTCGAACCAGTAGGTGAAGGCGTCGATGACGTGCTGGTTGACCATGCCCCACTCGCCGCGCAGCTCGGAGTCGCCGCCCTCGTTGCTGTCGAAGCCGAGGTAGGGGCCGCCGACCTGGGCGTCGGGCCGTGCCGCCTTCACCGCGTCGTACACCTTGTTGTACAGCTCGGTGTACCCCTTGGCGTCGGCGGGCTTGGAATGGTCCTTCCAGAATCCCTTGAACTCGTTCCACACCATGAAGTACTTGACGTCCTTGTACCGCTTGGCCACGGCCGCCGACAGCTTGGCGAAGTCGTCGAAGTGCTTCGGGTAGGGGGCGTCCTCCAGGTGCTCGGCCCAGCCCTCCTCCGACGTCGGGCCCTCGGGGCCGCCCTTCATCCAGTCGGGGGCGCAGCAGAGCGTGATGACCGGCGTGGCGCCCGACCGGCGCATGAGGTTCATCCGGCTGTCGAGGTCTTCCCAGACGTACTGCCCGGGACGCGGCTCGGGGTTGAACGCCCCGAAGCCCATGATGTGCTGGTTCTGCAGCATCGGGGTCCTGGCCAGCCGGCCGGTGACCCGTTGCTCGAACTCCGGGTCGATGTTGTTGGCGCTGACGCCGGTGTGCGTGAACCCCCAGCGTGGCCAGCCGTCCTCCACCTGCGGCGGCTTGCCCGCCGCGCCGCTGCGGCCCGGCGACGCCTCGGGCGCCGCGGTGGTCTTCTGCGCGACGGGCGGCTGCTCCTGTGCGGACTGGCCCAGCAGGGAACAGCTCGCGGCGGCCAGCGTCACGGCCATGGCCGCCGCGGCCGAGGCGACCGGCCGCCCGGACCGTAGCCGCATCCATGCCCGGTTACCCGCTGTCACCAGATCCTCGCTCCTCCCGTCGACATGCCGCCAGTAGCGTTCCACGGGCTGAGCTGGCAGGACACATGGAGTGGTCGGTTCACAGTCAATCGTTATCGTTCGGCATCCTTCGCCGACGTAACCTCACGAACACCGGCGGTGCAGCAACAACATCGCCGCGTCGTCGAGCAGCGGCCCGCCGGCGTGCTCCACGAGGTCGGCCCGCAGGGCGTCCAGCGCGGCCTGCGGATCGGGCAGCGTCAGGAAACCGGCGCGGTCGGTGAGCGGGTAGAACTCGCCCGCCGCGTTTCTGGCCTCGATGACACCGTCGGTGACGAACAGGATCCGGTCGCCCTCGCCGAACGGGATGCGGTGGGGCTTGGCCGCGGAGGCGTCGAGCGTGCCGAGCCCGAGCGGCAGGCCCTGCTCCGGCGGATCCATCGTGGTGCACGTGCCGTCGGGCCTGATCAGCAGCGGCGGCGGATGGCCGAAGTGCACCAGCGTCATCTCGCCCGCGTGCACCTCGGCGACGGTCGCCGTGACGAACTGCTCGTCGTCCAGGTGCCGGGTCAGGCTGACCTCGAGCCGCTCGCCGATGTCGGTCAGCTCGGCCTCGTCGTAGGCGGCCTCACGGAAGGCGCCCAGCACCCAGGCGGCCGTCTCGACCGCGGCCAGGCCCTTGCCCTGGACGTCGCCGATCAGCAGGCGTACGCCGTGCGGGGTCGTCACGACCTCGTACAGGTCGCCGCCGATTCTCGCCTCGGCCGCCGCCGAGGTGTAGGAGAGCGCCACCTGAAGGTCGCCCGCCCGGCGCGGTACGGGCCGCAGCAGCACCCGCTGGGCGGCCTCGGCGACCTGCCGGACGCTGGCCAGCTCGCGTTCGCGCTCCAGCCGCAGGCGGGCGGCCAGCATGCTGGCCAGGGTCACGCCGGCGATGCTGACCACCGTGAGGTTGTTCTGCCAGTGCAGGACCAGGTTGTTGTACGACGCCAGGAACAGGCAGATGGCCAGCGCCACCGCCCCCACCGCGGAGGTGCGGCGTACTCCGCCCGACAACGAGGCGAAGGCCGGGCCCAGCGTGAGCAGCGGCAGGAACATGAGCGACGGGCCCGCCAGCACGTCGAGGACGGCGACGCAGAGCATGACGGCGAAGGGCAACCACCGTAGAGCCCGCAGGGATCTCATCTGCCCCCTCGCGTCGCCATGTGCGTGTCTCGCACGGCCCACTGTCCGCCCGCCCATCCCGGTCAACGAAAAATGAAACATCAATGATTGGCCATATACAAGCATGGCTCAGCGCATGTCGCTTGCGGGCCGCGCCCGGCATCCCGGCGCGGTTCGGATCAGTGGACACGACGAAACAGACATGAAGGATGCTTCCGGCGTCTGCTCGACGAGCGGAACTCCGGCCGGGTACGAATCGTTAGGTCAGCGGCACACAAACGATCTTCAAACCAGGGAGAACAGAGTCGTGGTCTTCAAACGGATGTTGGGTGCTTTCGGCGTCGGCGCCCCCTCGGTGGACACAGTCCTGTCCGCCTCCCGGACCCGGCCGGGCGGCACGCTGGAAGGGGAAGTGCGGCTCAAGGGCGGAGACTTCGACGCCGAGATCGAGCACATCACGCTCGGGCTGGTCGCCCGGGTCGAGATCGAGCACGGCGAAGGCGAGCACGCCGGGCTCGGCGAGTTCTCCCGCGCGCAGGTCTCCGGCCCTTTCACGCTGGCCAAGGGTGAGGAGCGGACCGTCGGCTTCCGGTTTCCCGTCCCGTGGGAGACGCCGATCAGCGAGATCGCCGGACAGTCGCTGACCGGCATGGCCGTGGGGGTCCGCACCGAGCTGGCCATCGCCAAGGCCGTCGACAAGGGCGACCTCGACATGGTGGCCGTCGAGCCGCTGCCCTCGCAGTTGCGCATCCTGGAGGCGTTCCTGCAGCTCGGCTTCGGCTTCAAGTCGGCCGACCTCGAGGCGGGGCAGCTCTACGGGGTGCGGCAGGAGCTGCCGTTCTACCAGGAGATCGAGTTCTACCCGTCCGGGCCCTACTCCGGGCTGGTCGGCGAGGTCGAGGTGACCTTCGTCGCCGACGCGGCGGGGCTGCAGGTCGTGCTGGAGGCCGACAAACGGTCCGGCCGCTACTCCTCCAGCGACGCCATCGGCCGTTTCCACGTCAGCCACGACGACGCCCTCGCCACCGACTGGGCGGCCGAGCTGGGCCGCTGGCTCGACGGCCTGTCCCAGTACGGCGGCCACCCCGGTCACCCCGCTCACCACGGCCACCACGGCCACCACGGCCACCACGGCCACCACGAGCACTACGGTCAGGGGCTCCACGGCGGGCCCGGCCTCGGCATGGTCGCCACGGCCGGCGCGGCGGGCGTGGTCGGCGGCCTCGTGGCGGGCGAGGTCGTGGAGGAGGTCGTCGAGGAGTTCTTCGAGGGCGGCGACGACGAGGGCGGCGACTGGTAGACCATCCACTGACCCGCGCGCGCTCCCGCCCGCCGTGGAGCGCGCGTCCCGGAGTCCGGTGCTTCGGCGCGCTCTCCGTGTGCCGCCGTTCCGCTGTCCCATGCGGGCGTCCGGTGTGTCCTTCGTGTCGGGGCTCGTCCGCAGGTATGTCCGTGCCCCGGCGGCTCCGTGTGTCCGCGGGGTCTGTTCGTGCGCCGGCGGTTCCGGTGTGGGCTCGTTCGCGCGCCGGCGGGTTGGTGGCCAGGCCTGGGTTACGGGTCGACGGGGAGGTGGCGGGCGGCGAGGCCGGCCCAGCCGAGGCCGAAGGCTGTGACCAGGAGTACGCCCCCGGCTCCCGCGCCGGCCGCCACGAGCCCGGCGGCGCCGGGCAGCAGGAGCTGGCCGGTGCGGTTGCCGACCAGGCGGAGCGACATGGCGCGCCCGCGCAGCCCCGGCGGCGCCGACTCGGCCAGCCATGACATGGTCAACGGCTGCCCCACGCCCAGCCCGAACCCCAGGACGACCAGCACCGGCGTGAGCAGCCACAGCGGCATCGGCAGCGGTGTGACCAGCATGGCGACGGCCGCGCCCACGGTGCTGCCGACGAGGAGCCGGCGCCTGCCGAGGGCGCGCGAGAGGCTGCCGAGGAAGAAGCGCGAGACCATCGACGCCAGGCCGCGCACGGTCAGCAGCAGTCCGATCGTTCCCGCGCTCAGCCCGTGCTCGGTGCCCAGCGCCGGGAGGTAGACGAGCGTGATGTCGACGGCCGCCAGCACGACGCAGCTCGTCACCAGGGCGTACGCGAGCCCGGGGCGGCGCAGCAGCGAGCGTACGTCCCCGCCCGCGTCGCGCTCGCCGGCCTCGGGGCGGGGGCTGCGTGCGAGCGCCGCCGACAGCGCGACGAGCACGGCGGACAGGCCGCACGACCACAGGAAGATGCGGCCGGTGTCGGGGATGGCCTGGTCCCCGCCGAACACGGCGATCAGCACGGGCCCCGCCGCCTGCCCGAGTGAGGCGGCGAACGTGTAGCGCCCGAACGCGGTGTCGTGGCCGCCGCGCCGGGTGGTGTTGGCCACCAGGGCCTGCTGCGCGATGACGCAGCCGAGGTGGCCGGTGCCGAGCAGGATCCCGGCCGTGACGAGCCCGGGGACGGTGTGGCCGAGCACCAGGAACGCCGCGCTCGACGCCGTCAGCAGCAACGCCCCTGTCACGGCCACGCGCCGCTCGCCGTAGCGGTCGGCGATGTGGCCGGCGGGCAGGGCCAGCAATAGCGGCGCGATCGCGAAGCTGGCCCCGAGCAGCCCCAGCCACGCGGCGGGCACGTCCAGCTCGATCGCCCGGTACGCCATCGTGGGCCGCAGCACGAACGTGATGGCCTGGGTGGCCACGGCGTGCGCCGGCAGCACGGCGACCGCGTACCGTCGATGCCGGTGCTCGGCCGCCGGTTCGCGCATCGCCGTCCTGTCCTGCTCCGTGGACCCGTTATAAGGACCGTACGTATCCTGCTTCCGTCGTACATGTCTACTTCATCATCGCCGGTGCTGACATGTGCAGTTATAAAGGGAGATAAGCGTCACAGGTTATAACCTGCGAGCCGCATTGACCTCAACAGGACTTGAGGTCCTAGCGTGACGCGTATGAACAAGACTGCTTCCCCACAGGCTGGTTGGCGGGAATGGACCGGACTGTCCGTGCTCGTTCTCCCCACCTTGCTGCTGTCGATCGACATCTCCGTGTTGCACCTGGCCGTGCCGGCGCTGACCGAGGAATTGCGCCCGACCAGTTCCGAGCTGTTGTGGATCTCCGACATCTACGGGTTCCTCATCGCGGGTTTCCTCATCACGATGGGCACGCTCGGTGATCGCGTCGGGCGCAGGAGGATCCTGCTGATCGGCGGCGCCGCGTTCGCGGTGGCCTCGGTGCTCGCGGCGTACGCGCCGACGGCGGAGCTGCTGATCGTGGCGAGGGGTCTGCTCGGCGTCGCCGGCGCCACGCTGATGCCGTCCACGCTGTCGCTGATCAGCAACATGTTCCGGGATCCCGTGCAGCGTACCCGCGCCATCAGCCTGTGGATGGGCGGGTTCATCGGCGGCATGGTGATCGGGCCGCTGGTCGGCGGCGTGCTGCTGGAGCACTTCTGGTGGGGGTCGGTCTTCCTGATGAACGTGCCGGTCATGGTGCTGCTGCTGGTGGCCGGGCCGCTCCTGCTGCCGGAATACCGCAATCCCGGCTCGGGCCGCATCGACCTGGTGAGCGTGGTGCTCTCGATGGCGGCGGTGCTGCCCGTGATCTACGGGTTGAAGGAACTGGCCGCCGGAGACTTCGGCTGGGGCCCGGTCACCGGCATCGCCGCAGGGCTGGCCCTGGGCGTCGTGTTCGTCCGGCGTCAGCG
The DNA here is from genome assembly GCF_009908215.1 of Nonomuraea sp. K271. Lineage (NCBI taxonomy): Bacteria > Bacillati > Actinomycetota > Actinomycetes > Streptosporangiales > Streptosporangiaceae > Nonomuraea > Nonomuraea sp. K271. The sequence continues at coordinate 13,714 of NZ_JAAAHR010000181.1, forward strand.
GCTGCTCGCCGACCCGCTGCTCGATCTGAAGTTGTTCGGCGACCGCAAGTTCAGCGCCTCCCTCGGTACGCTCATGCTGGTCGCCATGATCGGCCCGGGGCTGGGCCTGCTCGCCGCCCAGTACCTCCAGCTCGTCGAGGAGCTCTCCCCGCTGCAGGCCGGGCTCTGGATGTTGCCGACGAGCGCCACGGTGATCGTCGGCATCGCCGTCACTCCGGTACTGGCCCGCCGGTTCCGCCCGGCTCACGTCATCGCGGGCGGGCTGGCGGCAGGTGTGCTCGGCATGGTGCTGTTCACGCAGGCAGGGGGTGCCGGCGGTCTGGCGTACGTGGTGATCGGCCAGACGATGTTCTTCGCCGGCAGTTCCCCGCTGGTAGTGCTCGGCATCGACATGGTGGTCGGCGCCGCCCCGCCGGAACGTTCCGGGGTGGCTTCGGCGTTGTCCGAGACCGGGCAGGAGTTCTCCGCCGCCCTCGGGCTCGCCGTGCTGGGCAGCCTTGCCACGATCGTCTACCGCGCCGGCCTGACCGTACCCGAAGGGACGCCGGCGGGGCTCGCCGACGCGGCCCGCGACACCCTCGGCGGGGCGGTGGGAGCCGCCGAGGGCCGGCCGGCGGCCGCCGAGCTGCTCGCGGCGGCCAAGGACGCGTTCTCCGGCGGCCTGGCCGCCGCCGGGGCCGCGAGTGCCGTGATCATGCTGGCGGCCGCGGCGCTCGCGCTCGCCTCGCTGCGCCACGTCCCGCCGATCGGCTCCACCGCCCCCGCACGGGAAGCCGCACCCGTGAGCTCGTGACCCGCGCCCCTCGTCGGAGACATCGAGCACCGCGTACGAACCGGACGTCGCCACCCGCACGGTCGCCGGCGTGCCGTCGGGGGTGTGGTCGAGCACGTTCGTCAGCAGGTTGCCCACCACCTGCCGCCTCGGCCTGCCGGAGAGCCACGACCTGCGCACCAGCGGCCCCGCCCACCAGGGCCTGGTGGCGCTGCGGGAGGCCGGCCTGCCCACCGGCGCGCTGACGGCGTTCGACGTGCTCGTCCCCGGAGGTGACCCCACCGCGGTGGCGGAACGCCCGCGCCGGGTGGACGGCGTCGCCGCGGTGCTCACCGCCTGGGCGGCCCGCCTCCTGCGCGTACGCTGGCCTGCCGTATCAACCGTGCAACCGGACTGTAAGTCAGGAGAAAGCGCCAGGATTAGGTTGATGTGCACCTGATCGAGTTTCCCGACTTCAAGGAGTCCGACGTAACCAGCACCGCTGTGTGGAGCGAACTGCGCATGACCTCCACGCCTCAGCTGTCCATCTCGATCTCACCGCACCTCACCGCCCTGGCGATGATCTCCGACGCGCTCGCCGGACGCCGCCGCGGCCTGCCGGAGCTCTGGCGCAAGGCGATCAGCTCCCGCGTCCGGCCGCAGGGACACCAGGCCGTACGGCCGCTCGCCGCCCCCGGCTACTCGGTCGTACCCGACAGCCTCGTGCCCCGCACGCCCACCGACGGGGACGTCTCGGTGCGGGACCAGATCGACACCCTGCGCGACCTGCCGCCCGACGCCCTGATCAAGGATCTGGAGCAGGCGTTCGGCGACCGGCCGCTGCCGGCCCACTGGCGTCCGGCGGCCGAGCGGCCGGACCGCTGGCTGCACGGCTACGCCGGCGCCCTCGCCGACGTCTGGCACACCACGGAGCCGCTGTGGCGCCGCGCCCGCCCCCTGCTGGACAACGAGATCCGACGGGTGGGCGTCGCCGCCGTCCGCGGCGGCCCGGAACTGCTGCTCGGCGCGCTCAACCACCGCATCACGTACGGCGAGCGCGGGCTGCTCATCGCCGACGTCGAGTCCAGCACGTACGAGCTGGGCGACAGGAAGATCGTTCTGGTGCCCATGCTGGCCGGCAAGGACGCCGTCATCGTCAGCCTGGACAACGAGCACGCGGTGTGGATCGCCTACCCGGTGCCCGGCGCCGACCAGCTGTGGCGTCGGCCCGGGGGAACGGCGCACGGCGAGTTGTCGGCGCTGATGGGGCCGGTCCGCGCGGACCTGCTCTGCGCGATGGAACAGCCCATGACCATGAGCATGCTGGCCGGCGACATGCAGGTGGCGCCCAGCAGCATCACCTACCACTGCGACCGGCTCATCGCCGCCCAGCTCATCAGCAGGGAGCGGCGCGGCCGCGAGGTGTGGATCGCCCGCACCCAGCGCGCCGACGAACTGCTGGAGATGTTCCGCCGCTGAGAGGGCGGGAAGGACGGAGGGCGCGCCGGAGAACCCGGCGCGCTCTCCGTTCGCGCGGATCAGCCCGCCTGGCCGAACTGGTAGAGCAGCTGGCCGTCGAGCTTCCAGCCCGGTTCGTTGGCCAGGATCTTGCGGGTGTGCGACGCGATCGCGAGGCGCCACCTGTTCTTGCCGGTCAGGCGGAACACCTTCACGTCGCCACCGGCCGAGGCAGAGGCGGGCGCGTAGCCCATCACGCCGTCGTCGCGGAACCTGCCGGTGCCCGTCAGACGCTCGCGCTCGGCCGGGGAGGCCGTGACGATGTAGGACGCCTTCTTCGTCCAGCGCAGCCGGTAGATCGGCTTGCCGCCGGGGAAGGGCTGGCGCGAGATGTAGTAGAGCGGCGTCCGCGTGACCTTCCAGCCGTGCCTGCCGACCGCGGTGTTCCGCTCCGACGCGCTCGCCGTGTAGAAGAACCCGCCGTCCTTCGTCACCAGCTCGTAGAGCTTCGCGCGCGGAGCGGCGGCGTTCGTGGCGGACGTCCCCGTGGCCGCGGAGGCCTGCGTGGCGACCCCGGCGCAGAGCGTGGCACCGAGCGCCACCGCGAGCCCCAGGCCGGCGGGGCGGGCCAGGCGGCCGAACGACAGAGCCATGAGAGGTTCCCTCCGATGCGCTGACAAGTCCGCGACAAGCTAGCAGGGCACCTGGAGGGAACCAGTTCACTTCGGCATACGTGCAAGTGTTTTCCGTGAGCGGCTAGAACGTCACCAGCGGGTCCCCGATGAAGTCGGCGATGAAGTTGACGAAGAAGAAGCCGAAGAACAGGAAGTTCAGCACGAGGATCACGTAGTGCCACGGCCGCGGGCGAGCCGGGCGCGGCAGCTTGCTGTTCAGATACATGAGCAAGAACGGGTAGAGCAGCGCGCCCAGGTTCGACATGTTGGCCGACCACTCCACCAGGGCCACCGGCAGCGATTGGAAGATGATGATCGAGATGATGACGAGCAGCACGATCATGAACGGGTAGTAGAAGCGCCGCGGATCCCCCTGGATGAGGGCGCGCAGGCGCGGGCTCGTGGCGTTGGCCGCGTCCGTCGTTACCCGGACCATCGCCTCGAAGATGCCGAGCTGCGTCGAGAACAGCACCAGCACGCCCAGCAGCAGCCCGATGAAGAAGACCGCCTGCCCGTACTCCGCGCCCAGCGCCGAGGCCACGAACGTCGGGACGTTCTCCCGTGTGGGCTTCTCGCCGGACATCGTGACGGCATGCGACATGAGGATCGTGGGCAGCAGCATGCCGAGCACGGCGCCGACGAAGAACACGCCCCACATGTCGACCATCAGCAGCCTGTACCACCTGCGCCACAACCCCCGGTTGCGCTCGTCGTCGGGGAACGTGACGCCGCTGGCGAGGATCTCGCGCCGTTCGCCGCGCAGGCCCGAGATGAAGCCGACGCGATGGCCCATGCCGTAGCCCTTGTCGCGGTAGTGGCCCATGACGTACCAGTTGAGACCCGACGCCAGCGCGGTGAACCCGGCCAGGCCGCCGAGTTGCGTGGCGGTGATCCCCTCCGGCGGCGCGGCCGGGGTGATGAAGCCGAGAATGCCCTCCCACCACTGGCTGAACGGCACCACGAGCAGGTCCACCGCCAGCAGGGCGAGCAGGACCGAGCCGACCATCACCCAGTTCGCCAGCTCCAGCACACGGCTGATCCGGCGGGCCAGCGCGGTGATGACGAACACCAGAACCAGCAGGGCGACGGCCCACCAGCGCGGCTCCAGATCCCCTGAGGGCGGCGGCGCGCCGTGGATCAGCGCGTACACCCCGTCTCCCGCCGACGAGGCCCAGCCGCCCGCGATGAACGCGAAGATCACGATCAGGACCGACAGCGGCACCCAGAGCGGCCAGCCCGGCGGGACCCGCCCCCAGCCGACCACCGGCGTCTCACCCGTCGCGAGAACGTACCGGGAGCACTCGACGTTGTAGAACGTCTGCAGCAGCGCCGAGACCAGGATCACCCAGCCGACGCCGATGAAACCGTACTGGCCCACGCTCAGGGGGCCGAGCAGCCACTCGCCGCTGCCGATCGAGATGCCGAGAGCGATCAGGCTCGGGCCGACGGCGTACTTGAAGAGTTCCTTGGGGCCGATCTTGGAGACCTTGAAGACCTCCTCCGGCGTGGGCAGGTCTGTGACTTCGAGATCCGGACGGCTGACTCCGAGTGGGTGCGACATCTCACTGCCTCCTGCGTTCACAGTGATCCCGAACCACGGCCGCAACAAGGCCCAATCGTGCGTGGGAACGCGCTCGTTCCCGGTCCGTGCGACACCCTCATGACCGGATCGCTGCGGCGGGCCCCGCCGGGCGGCACGGCGGGCCTATCCTTCGGTTCGTCAGTGAGTCCGGCTGAGGGGGCGGTCACGTGCGACGATCCGCACGACTCACACCGAACGGCAGGGCCGGGCGGGGTGCGCGGTTCACGGTGATCGGGTTGGCCGTGGTGCTCGCCGGTTGTGCCTGCGCCGGGTCACGTCCCACCCTGCCGTCCGGCACGGCCGCTCCGTCCCCCGGCGGCGCGATCACCCCCCGGCCGCAACCCGGCACGCCGCTGCCCGCGATCCCCGCCGTCCCGTCCCGCTGCCCGCAGCCTCCGCTCCAGGCCGACGACCTCAGACCCGAGCCCGCCCCCGCGCCCGGCTGGCGGGTGCTCTGGCGCGACAGGCGGCCCGGCACGCTGGACGACCTCGCGGTGGGCCGCGACGGAGCCGTGTGGGCCGCCCACTCCACACAACGGGCGTCGGCCGGCGTGGTGGAGACCCGCTTCGCGGGCCTACGGAGATGGGAGGGCGGGCGACGGCAACGCTTCCCCTTGCCCGGAGCGCAGGTCACCGCGCTGGGGGCGGTCTCCCGCGACCAGGTGTGGGCGTACGGCTCGATGGACGGGCGCCCAGGGCTGGTGGCCGCCTACATGAACGACACGCTCGTTCCCCGGCACATCGTCACC